>NZ_JBBOSQ010000002.1:0-120003 GCF_038005165.1 Bacillus sp. FSL K6-2431
GTCACCAACAAGAGAGCGGCCTGGCTCAATCCAAATCTCCGGTATATCAAACTCATAGCGTGTCACGTTCTCTTTTACAGCTTGGATAATTTTCTCGACGTATTCTGTCGCAGGAAGTGGTTCATCTTCTTCTGTATAACGGATGCCAAAGCCGCCGCCTAAGTTTAACACGGTCGAAATAAAACCAAATGATTCTCTCCATTCATCCAGCTTCAAAAAGATCTTGTCTGCTGCAAGGACAAAACCAGCTGTATCAAATATTTGTGATCCGATATGGCAATGAACGCCTAACAGTTCGATCACTTCTGATCCAAGCACTTGTTTCACCGCTTCATCTGCTTGTCCATTGTGAAGGTCAAAGCCAAATTTGGAATCCTCTTGGCCTGTTGTAATGTAATCATGCGTATGCGCTTCGACACCTGGTGTGATACGGAGCAGCACTTTCACCTGTTTTGACAGCTCTTGACCAAGCTCTTCAATGAGCTTCATTTCGTAGAAATTATCTACAACGATACAGCCGATCTCGTGCTCTAACGCCATTTTTAATTCATCTCTACTTTTATTGTTGCCATGGAAATGAATTTTTTCTACCGGAAACCCAGCGCAAATGGCTGTGTGAAGCTCCCCGCCTGATACGACATCAAGAGATAATCCTTCTTCCTTGGCAAGCTGAAACATCGCGATGGAGGAAAATGCTTTACTCGCATATGCTACCTGCGCTTTTAACTCTTCTTCTATAAATGCTTTTTGAAAGCTTTTTGCACGCTCCCGTATTAAAGCCACATCATATACATAAAGTGGTGTCCCATACGTTTCAGCTAAAGAAACGGCATCAACACCACCAATTTCTAAATGACCGAGTTCATTTTGTCTGCAAGTGCCGTGTAAATACAATGTCATTCCCTCTTTCTCCGCCTCGGCTGAAAAAAGACAGCTGCGTGAGCTGCCTTTTTGCCGTTTCTCAAAGTTAAAAATACAATATCACAATCTTCAGCCACTTTCAATGAGCGTTAAGAATTTGGCGGAATTTTTGATCTGTTTTGAGGGTGAACAATGCTTGGCCTTACTTTTGAGCCAGGAACAGACGTCCGAATCAGCACTTGCCACAAAGCCTTCCCGTTAAAAGGAAGAAATGGCCACATATAAGGCGTCTGCAATGAACGAATGGATGTTAAGTAGATGAGTAACAACGTAAAACCAATGATGAGTCCATTCAGCTTAAAGATCGCCACGAGCGCTAATATGATGAGTCGTACAATCTTATTGGCGACACTCAGCTCATAGCTTGGGGTTGTAAATGTACCGATTGCCGCTAGTGAGACGTATAAGATGACCTCTGGTGTAAATAAACCGACATCAATGGCAATTTGCCCAATTAAAACAGCCGCAATCAGCCCCATGGCGGTCGACAATGCAGTTGGCGTATGAATTGCAGCCATCCTTAAAAATTCTACCCCAAAATCAGCTAGAAATACTTGTAAAATCACTGGGATATGGGATGGTTTGTTAAAGCCAATATAGCTTAAATTATCTGGCAGAAGACTTGGTTCAAGGATAAACAGAAACCAAATTGGTAAAAGAAACGTTGAACATAAAATGCCTAAAAAGCGTACCCATCTTAGGAACGTACCAACTGCAGGTGCTTGGCGGTATTCTTCTGCATGTTGAACGTGGTGAAAAATGGTGGTTGGCGTAATGATGACACTAGGAGATGTATCCGTAATAATGATGACATGCCCTTCTAGTATATGGTTAGCAGCGACATCTGGACGCTCGGTGTAACGTACAAGGGGAAAGGGATTGTATCCTTGTTTAATAATGAATTCTTCAATCGTTTTATCAGACATCGTCAGCCCATCGACTTTGATTCCTGATACTTCTTTTTCTATAATATCTACAAGATCCGGGTCTGCAATATCTTCAATATAGCAAACACAGACATCCGCTTTTGAACGTTCGCCTACTTTGAGCATTTTGTATCGCAGCTTTTCATCCCGTACTCTTCTTCGAATCAGCGCTGTATTCACAATAATGTTTTCAACAAAGCCGTCCCTTGCTCCCCGGACAACCTTTTCTGTATCCGGCTCCTCAGGCATTCTGCCAGGATAGCTTCTAACATCAATGATAAATGCGTAGTTTTCACCTTCAACTACAACTGCCACAAGGCCCGACAGCACTTGGTCTACCGCTTCATCAAGTGTTTCAACCTTTGAGACCTGCTGATTGACAAGACGATTCTCAATCACACGGGCCATGTCATCTGATTCAGGTTCGTTGTCATTGATTTCAACTAGCTCTTTTAATAAGTAGATGACATACTGTGTATCACACAGTCCATTTACATAGTAAAGTTGGATTTCCTGATCGTGTATATAAATTTTCCGCACGCCAAGGTCAAAGCTGAGACCCATTCCGACATTTTCTTTAAAGTAATCTTCATTTTTCTTCGGATCTCGGTACACGTTTACCTTGTCTTTCTTCATGGAAACCACTCCTTTCTAAAATTAATTCAACTGCTTTCATTGTGATCGGAGATCCTTTGCTCAGATCATCTTTCCGTCCCATTTTGCCAATATCTCCAATTCCAACAACAAACGGCAGATCGAGCGAGTCAAGACAATACACGGTATCTCCGCTCATTTTATGAGGCTCCATTTCGGGAAGACCATGCTTGTCGACACCGTATTCTGTCAGTTCACCCTCCCGGTCAATGGAAACATGAACCTTTGTCCATTCAGCTTGATGCGTTTTGGATGCAACGGCGATCGCCCCAATGACTTCAATTTCAGGATGACGCGCCACATGCTTCATCGCTATCTCCCCTGTTCCTTCACCTGTCAGGCCAGAATCATCAAACATGACAAACACTGGATCATTCGGCGTTTTTAAAATCATCTGCACAAGTTCAGGTCCTGTTCGTTTGCTTGGATTTCCTTTTGAGCTGGAAATACATCGCCCACCGACATTTTTAGCAGCAAGCTCAATGGTTTTGGCAGCATATATATCTCCGTCTGTCACTAAAATGACTTTTCGTCTTTGCCCCATATTAGGTTATCCTTTCGGTTTAAAGATAAGAGCGATAATAAATGAGAATAGAATCGCAGCTGAAATTCCAGCAGAAGTTAATTCAAAAATACCGATCCCGATTCCGATGAACCCGTGTACATCTGCCTGATGCATCGCTCCATGAAGCAAGCTATGACCAAAGCTGACGATTGGTACGGTTGCGCCCGCACCCGCAAATTCAATAAATTTATCATAAATACCGAATCCGTCTAAGATGGTGCCCGCCACAACAAAAGTGGTCATGACATGTGCAGGCGTAAGTTTGAGTATGTCTAGTAAAAGCTGGCCAATGACGCAAATAAGTCCGCCTGCAACAAAAGCGATAAGATAATCCATTAGCTCTCTCCTCCTGCACGCTCAAATACGACACCGTGCGCAATGGTTGGAATGGTCTCTTTTTGCTGGACCATCATTGGACTTAGAAGCGCTCCGGTTGCCACAACGAGTACTCTTTGCAGATTTCCTGCTTTCATTTCTTGAAAAATGTGACTAAATGTCACAACAGCTGAACAAGCACAGCCGCTCCCACCAGCGAATACATTTTGATCGGGTGTATAGATGATTAAACCGCAATCATCATGCTTTCTCCCAAGCTGAATGCCTTCTTCCTTCAGAAGATCCTTTAAGATTGGTGAACCAATACCAGATAAATCACCTGTTAAAATCAGATCGTAATCGTCCACCGTTCTTCCGAGGTCTTCTAAATGCTGCTTGATGGTATCTGCCGCTGCCGGAGCCATGGCCGATCCCATGTCAAATGGATCTGTAATTCCAAGATCCATCACCCTGCCTACTGTAGCGCTTGTAATTTGAATTGGAGAGGTCTCCTGGCTAATAATAACGGCCCCGCTCCCAGTGACGGTACTTGTGGCTGTATCTGGCTTTTGTCCGCCGTATTCTGTTGGATTACGAAATTGGCGTTCTGCCGTTGCATTATGACTGCTTGTCGCTGCAATGGCTCTATTGGCAAAACCGCCATCAATGAGTGCTGACGCAATGGCGACCGATTCCATTGAGGTTGAGCATGCCCCAAACAAACATAGAAACGGGATTTTTAGTTCTCTCGCCACATAGTTTGCTGTGACGTTTTGATTAAGTAAATCTCCTGCCAGCAATAGATCAATATCGCTTTTTTGCAAATTTGCTTTTGATAAAGCACTGGATATCGCATCTTCCATCAGTTTTCTTTCAGCCATTTCCCAGTTCTTTTGATCACAATGCATTTCGTCATACGTTTTATCAATTAAATGACCAATCGGTCCTTCTTTTTCTTTCGGCCCTGCAGCTGTTCCCTCTGCATTGACGTAAAGCTTATGCTCAAAAACCCAAGATTGTTTACCTGTTAGTTTCACGTTTCATTCCTCCTACGAAAACATCTTTTCCAAGACGTATCGAATGATCCCTACGACATATGCCGAGACGACACCAAATACAATGACGTTCCCAGCGAGCTTAAACATATTTGTGGCAACCCCTAAAACAAGCCCTTCACTTCTATGCTCAAGGGCAGCACTTGTCATACTGTTTGCAAATCCTGTCACCGGAACAGCCGATCCCGCTCCGGCAAACTGGCCGATTCTATCGTAAATACCGATACCAGTTAATATAGAAGAAATTAAAATGAGGGTCGCCACTGTTGGGTTCCCTGCTGTTTTTTCATTAAAATCAAAAAAGTGAATATAGAAATGTTGCAGCCCCTCGCCTATGGCACAGATCAATCCACCAACAAGAAAAGCCTTGATGCAGTTGAGGACATAAGGAGGTTTAGGCTGATACGTTTTCACCTTAGATGGATAGTTCTCTTTTAAACTCGACACGGTTGTTCCCTCCAAATTTTTAAATATAAATCAGCCAATGGAATAGTGAACCAAATACTTTGCCTAAGACAATGGCCATGAGAAGCAAAACAATTTTCCCGTCCATTCCAATTCTTTTCGTTAATATAGGAAGTACATTTAATACTTCAGTCAGCGCAGCTGCAAGCATGCCGACGAAAATGCCTGCTAAAAGACCGATCGGGAGCGCCAGCCATTTGGATAAATGCAAATGCACCTCGCTCAAGGTTGCCCAGCCGCCAACGACCGCCCCGGTGATGACAGCTGCCTCGTATCCTTGTATGAAGCGCTGCGTTTTCGTTAATTGCATTAAACGAGGGATGATGCCAAGCACTGTGAGAAATGCCACAAAACCTGCTCCTACCGTTAAACCGCCGCCAAGTCCAACTAACGCGACAAAAAGCCACTTACCGATCATGGATATCTTTCATTGTCTCTTTATTTTCTTTAAGGGCGACATAATGATCGAGATCGAGCTGATATTTAAACATCTCCACTTCGAGCGGGCTTGGTTCTTCATTTAAACGCTTTTTAAATACATGATTGAAAAATAAAATCATGCCAAAGCCTAGTCCGAAGCTATATGGAATTTGCAATAAATAAGGATGCTCAACCGTTTTTCCTGTGATCATTTCATATAGGCGGATATGAACGAGCCGCATACTGACATCCTCGTGGAAATTCATAATGGCAAGCGCCGCTCCGACAAATAATAGGAGCCACACGAACACAAATAAAACGGGAGAAAGCTGGCGTTTGCCTGTATCAATTTCAACAATGGCTTCAGCGCCTCCGACGGTTTGAATGTCGATGTCTGGCCATGTTTTTTTGATCGTTTTGACCACATGCATGATATCAAGAACGGCGATGTGACGATCCTTTTTACTGACATGATATATCGGCATCTTGCTAAGCTTTTGTACAGCAAACTCATCACCAGTGATTTGGGCGATATCTTCTAAATAAATGAGCTGATCATTACCGGTCTTAATGCGATGGCGCAGCCGAAGAAAGATTTGTCCGTCCATCCAAGTCACTTCCTATACGATGGGTTAAAAATAGTATGTGGTGAAAAATGGTTCTCATACCGAGAGAACTTGATTTACCGGTAATTACCACACGAAAAAAGCCAGCCGAATTGGCTAGCTCTCTTTTTGATCCATTTGCATTTGGATTTGTTTTAAAATTTTCTTTTCGAGCCGCGAGACTTGTACTTGTGAAATGCCGAGTCTCTCCGCTACCTCAGATTGTGTTTGGTCTTTATAATATCTTAAGTACACAATGAGTTTTTCTCGTTCTTCTAATTCCTTGATCGCTTCTTTCAGCGCGATTTTATCAAACCATCTTTCTTCTGAATGATCGGCAATTTGATCAAGTAATGTAATCGGGTCCCCGTCATTTTCATACACCGTTTCATGAATCGACGACGGCGTTCGGACCGCTTCTTGGGCGAGGACGACATCCTCTGGTGTTATATCAAGATATTCGGCTATTTCCTGGACGGTCGGCATTCTTCCGTGAGACTTAGACAATTCATCTCTTGCCCGCCGGATTTTATTACCAAGTTCCTTTAGTGACCTGCTGACTTTGACTGTTCCATCATCTCGAATGAATCGCTGGATTTCACCAATGATCATTGGGACAGCATAGGTCGAAAACTTCACATCATATGACAAATCAAATTTATCAACAGATTTTAGCAGCCCAATACAGCCAATTTGAAACAAATCATCTGGTTCATATCCTCTATTTAAAAAGCGCTGAACAACGGACCAAACAAGACGCATGTTTTTTTCTACGAGGAGGTCTCTTGCTTGCTGATCACCGTCTTGGCTTTTTTTGATGAGCTCTTTGACTTCATCATTTGACAGCTGGGCTTTTTTTGCTTGCTTTTTTACCTCCACATCCATATGAGCAGCCCCTTTAATTACAAAGCGCTTTGCTTTTTGATAGATGCTTTGTTAAACGGATGGTTGTGCCCATTTCTGGAGATGAGTCTATCATGACATCATCCATAAAATTCTCCATAATGGTAAAGCCCATTCCAGAGCGTTCTAAGTCTGGTTTTGTCGTGAAAAGCGGCTGTCTTGCTTCCTCAAGATCTGTAATGCCCATCCCTTCGTCACGGATGGTGAGGTACACAACATGGTCATCAAGTGTGACTTCGATATGCACCTTGCCATCTGGATTCCCATCATAGCCATGGATAATGGAGTTTGTCACCGCCTCTGACACAACGGTTTTGATTTCTGTTAATTCATCTAATGTCGGATCAAGCTGGGCGATAAACGCCGCGACTGTTACCCTCGCAAAGGATTCATTTTGACTTAAAGCAGAGAAGGTCAGGTTCATTTCATTCCTCATGATGCCACCCCCAATGTTTGCAATGCCGTTTGCTCTGAAGGCTCCATACGGATGATTTTAAATAAGCCAGACATATCAAATAACCGGTTCACTGCTGGCGAAATAGCACAGACGACCATTTCTCCGCCAAGCTGTTTAATTTCTTTATATCTTCCTAAAATCACTCCGAGACCTGAGCTGTCCATAAACGTTAAATCAGCCAAATTGAGCACGATGTGGCGAATGTCCTCTGTTTCCAAATAATTCGTCACCTTTTGTCTCAATGTTTCTGCGGAGTGATGATCGAGCTCTCCTGTTAATCGAATGCAAAGTACGCTCTCTTTTACTTGAAAATGAATATCAAGGCTCATCTTTTTATTCCTCCTTGCTCTAATTTCGGATAAAGATTGTTTCTCTTTTTTATCAAGTAAATCCTTCACCATGACAAAACTAGTGACCATTCGTCACATTTAGATGTTCTTTTCTTCTTCCTCATAGCAAAAAGACTGCCTGTTTCAGCAGCCTTCTCCTTTTTATTTCCATTTCACAAATTCAGCCATCGCTCGTTTGAAGAATGTCCAAACGCCCGCTTTTTCCATTCCTTCTTTGGCTTGTACAGGGCTTTCATGCAGCACTTTTCCGTCTTTTTTCAAGACAATGGTTCCAAGTTCCGTTCCTTTTGAGAATGGGGCCGTAACATCCTGAGACAATTTGATTTCTTTTTTAATCTGATCCACATTTTCGCCTTTTTTCGTTAAAAGGGAGATTGGTTCAGAGGTGACAAGCTGAATTTTTTTCTTTGTCCCTTTGCTTACCTTGATTTCAGCTACATCTTGTCCTCGTTTGTAAAGTGGGTGTGTGGTGTATTGACTAAATGCATAGTCTAACATTTTGACCACTTGAGCGTTTCTGTCTTTCGGTGTACTTGCGCCGAAGACAACTGCAATGACGCGCATGTTTCCTTTTTTAGCGGTTGCGGTCAAACAGTATTTGGCTTCGCCTGTAAAACCTGTTTTCAACCCATCGACACCTGGATAAAATTTAATCAATCGGTTCGTATTCACCAGCCAGAATTTTTTATCGGTGTTTTGACGGAGATAGTCTTCGTAGACCCCTGTAAATTTGGTGATTTGTTCATATTTCAACAGCTCTTTTGCCATTTTTGCCATATCATGAGCTGAACTGTAATGGTCTTTTTCAGGAAGTCCTGTTGGGTTTTGAAAGACCGTAGAGGTGAGGCCGAGTTCTTTTGCCTTTTTGTTCATTTGCTCCACAAACTGTTCTTCAGATCCTGCAATATGCTCTGCCATGGCAACTGAAGCATCATTTCCAGACGCAATCGCAATGCCTTTCAGCATTTCTTTCACGGTCATTTCTTCTCCAGGTTCAAGGAAGATTTGTGACCCTCCCATTGAAGCTGCATAGTCGCTTGTTCTTACCTTGTCAGTCATTTTCAGCTTTCCTTGATCAATGGCTTCCATGATGAGAAGCATCGTCATGATTTTGGTCATACTTGCGGGTGCCAGCTTTTCATCGCTGTTTTTGTTGTAAAGCACTTTTCCCGTGTCACGTTCTATTAAGATGGCTGATTTGGCTTCGTGCACCAATTCTGATGTTTGTTTTTCTTCTGGTTTTTCAATCTTTTCTTTTGCTATCGCTGATGGTGAAACCATTGAGATAAGGATCATTAAAATAAACAATGCACATATATGACGTTTCAAGTGGCAGACCTCCATTATCGTAATCCTTTCTATTTTTTCCTCATCGAGGCTGTTTTATTCAGAGATCGTATGATTGCCATAAAAAAAGCCTTCTGTCGATAAACAGAAGGCTTCTTAAAACATGCTATGAGAGTTGTTTGACAATGTCTTTTACTAAATCAAGGAAACTCGCTTTCACTTTTTCGGTTACTTCAATGACTTCATCATGAGACAGCGGCTGATCTAAAATACCTGATGCCGCATTAGAAATGCATGAAATACCTAGCACTTTGATTCCTGCATGACGCGCAACAATCACCTCTGGGACCGTCGACATGCCTACAGCATCTGCGCCAAGTGTTCTAAGGAAACGAACTTCAGCCGGTGTTTCATATGAAGGACCTGTCATCCCTGCATAAACACCCTGCTGTACAGATATGCCTAACCGCTGAGCTGTTTCTTCTGCAAGTGCCAGCAAATCTTTATCGTATGGGGCAGACATATCAGGGAAACGAACGCCTTGACTGTCATTTGGACCAATTAATGGATTGGTCCCCATCATATTGATATGATCTGTAATCAGCATGAGATCGCCTGGATGGAATGAAGTATTCACACCGCCGGCTGCATTTGTCACGATGCATGTCTCAATGCCAATTTCTTTCATCACACGGACTGGAAACGTCACTTGCTTCATATCATATCCTTCATAGAAGTGAAAACGTCCTTGCATCGCACATACGACAGTGCCTTTCAGCGTCCCGATGACGAGCTGTCCTGCATGACCCTCTACTGTTGACACAGGGAATCCAGGAATATCTTCATATTTCAATTTGATTGGATTTTCAATCTCATCTGCTAAAATGCCAAGCCCTGAACCTAAGATCAATCCAACTGTTGGTACGTATGTCGATGCTTGTTTAATGTATGCCGCCGCTTCTGAAAACTGTGCTCCCACGAGATTTCCCCCCCTATTTGAGTTTAGATAAAAAGCTTGTGCCGTATTTTGGCATCGTTGTCTTGAAATTGTCTGCGACCGTTGCTCCAAGATCAGCAAAGGTTTTTGGAGTTGGCAGTTCATTTGCTCCTTGATGCTTTTTGCTGTAAGCAATGAGCGGAACGTATTCTCTTGTATGATCTGTTCCGTGATGAACCGGGTCATTTCCATGATCTGCTGTAATGACAAGAAGATCATCCTCTTTTAACAGGTCAAACACTTCAGGAAGACGGGCGTCAAATTCCTCTAGTGCTTTTCCGTAACCCTCTGGATCTCTTCTATGTCCGTAAAGGGCGTCAAAATCAACAAGGTTTAAAAAGCTGAGTCCCGTAAAGTCTGTTTTAAGTGTATCAACCAGCTTGTCCATTCCGTCCATGTTCGATTTTGTTCTGAGAGAAGAGGTGATTCCTTCTCCATCATAAATATCAGAGATTTTGCCAATCGCAATCACATCAAGCCCATCATCTTTCAGCTCATTCATCACTGTTCGGTCAAATGGTTTTAAAGCATAGTCATGACGGTTCGGTGTTCTGACAAACGCACCAGGCTCCCCGACAAATGGACGAGCGATAATGCGTCCAACCATATATTTTTCATCTAATGTGAGCTCACGTGCAATTTCACAAATGCGATAAAGTTCATCTAATGGCACCACTTCTTCGTGCGCAGCAATTTGCAGCACAGAATCCGCAGATGTATAAACGATTAGATCGCCTGTTTTCATGTGCTCTTCGCCAAGCTCGTCTAAAATTTCAGTACCAGACGCAGGTTTATTTCCAATAATGCCTCTGCCTGTTTTTTCTTTTAGTTCATTTAGTAGTTCATCTGGGAATCCGTCTGGAAAAACTCTAAACGGTGTGTCTATGTAAAGACCCATGATTTCCCAGTGTCCAGTCATTGTATCTTTCCCATTTGATGCCTCTTGCATTTTTCCATAATACGCAAGTGGTTTCTCATCCGCTGGAATTCCTTTGATTTCTTTAATATGACTCAGCCCAAGCTTCGCCATATTTGGCATATGAAGCCCGTTCATTTTTTCAGCAATATGTCCTAGTGTATCTGCACCTACATCATTAAATTCAGCAGCATCAGGTGCTTCCCCAATTCCTACTGAATCCATTACGACGAGGAAAATGCGTTTATACTGATAATCAGGCATTAAAAAGCGCCTCCTTCAATATTCTTGTCTTTTAACCTTTCAAAAAGAGAGGTCTGACATCTCAAGTATAAACCGTTTACAAGCCGGTTGACAACCATAAACGGTGCAAACATGAAAAAGCATGACACACGTTCACCGTGTCATGCTTTACTTATGCCCTTGGATGGAATTTGTGATACACATCTTTCAGTCTTGTTTTCGTCACATGTGTATAAATTTGTGTTGTCGAGATATCGGCATGTCCGAGCATCTCCTGCACAGCTCTTAGGTCTGCACCGTTTTCAAGCAGATGCGTGGCAAATGAATGCCTGAGTGTATGGGGTGTGAGTTCCTTTTGAATCCCTGCTTCGAGAGCTCTTTTTTTCAGATTCTTCCAGAAACCTTGCCGCGACATTTTTTTCCCGTGATGATTGAGAAATAAGGCATCTGCCGGCTGTTTTTTTAACAGCTTGCTTCTTCCCTTTTCGAGATATTCTTCAATCGCACTTGCAGCTGCTTCACCAATTGGCACAATCCGCTCTTTTCTTCCTTTACCGAAACAACGGATAAAGCCCATTGTGAGGTGAACATCGGCAAGGGTCAGATCCAGCATTTCACTGACGCGAATGCCTGTCGCATATAAGAGCTCGAGCATTGCTTTGTCACGGTAGTCAAATGGAGTGTGCTGATTTGGTGTATCAAGCAGCTTTTCAACTTCCCCTAGTGAGAGAACTTTCGGTAATTTCCGCTCTGTTTTTTGCGTTTCAATGTTCCATGACGGATCATCTGTTGTCACTTTTTCCCGGAGCAGAAATTGGTGGAAGGACCGGATCGAGGAGAGATGCCGCACTGACGTTTTGCTCGATTTCCCTTCCTCTTTTAGCTTTTTTAAATAATGAATGATATGCAGGCGTGTGACATCTTTTATATCCGTCAGCTGCTCATGTGTCATTAAAAAAGACAAGTAGTTCTGTAAATCTCGTTTATAAGAAACAATGGTATTTTCAGAGAGTCCTCTCTCTACTGTCATAAAATGAATAAAGTCGGATAATTGATCGTTCAATGATTTCTACTCCCCGTTTTGATAAAAATAAATCAATCGGTCTTGCCAGTTGTCTTGATTCGGCTGATCCATTTCCATCACTTTAATTGCTGCACCCTCTGGTTTATCATAACGATGGTAGCTTTCATATTCTGAATTTATCCATATCATAGCATAATAGAACAGGACGGTAAAACCAGTGAACAAGATAAATACCTTCATCACTTCACCTGTTGTTTTGAGCCATTTTCGCATGATTCTCATGTCCTTTCTCGAGCTTCTCATTACTTCAGCATATGCCAGGTGGGACAAGGAATATACAGCGAAAATGCAAAAAACCTCTTCATCTTAAATGAAAAGGTTCCAATTCGGATTATTTGCCGGATTCATCATCATGACACCGGTGGCAAATACCATGGAATGTCAATCTATGATCCTTAATTTTAAATTTCCAGTCACGTTCAATAATCTCTTCAACATCTTCTAATAAATCATCTTCTATCTCATCGACTGTCCCGCATTCCATGCAGACAAGATGATGATGGAAGTGAGCGGCTCCTTCTTTGCGAAGATCATATCGCGAAACGCCGTCTCCAAAGTTAATTTTATCAACAACTTTCAGTTCAGTTAGCAATTCTAACGTTCGATAAACAGTAGCAAGACCAATTTCAGGAGACTTCTCTTTTACGAGGAGGTATACATCTTCTGCACTTAAATGGTCTTCTTCATTCTCAAGCAGTACTCTTACTGTTGCTTCACGCTGTGGCGTGAGCTTATAGCTGGAAGAATGAAGCTGTTTCTTAATTCGATCAATCCGATTTTCCATTGACTTTCCCTCCTACGCCACATTACTTGATCATTATATCAAATGATGTGCTGGGAGCCAACTATAATCATTTTAAATTGATAAATAAATTGATTATTATTTAATAACAATTATAAAATCATAAGAAAAGAACACCTGCCAGCTTTTTCATGAGCATGAAGGAGACGTACGATTCAAAAAAGGACGAAAGTGCAGCAAGTGCTAAAATCATCAGTAGAACAGATGCATACCGGGCGAACCACTGCACAGGTGCTTGACTGATGGTTTTTTTCATGAACAGCTGCCCAATGAGACGGATGGAAAACGCAATCGCACATGTCCCAATCACTAAATAGGCTGGAATAAGTAATATGTTTTGCGGAAGAACCGATACGAACGAAAGGAAAAAACCACTCAGCCCCATTTGATTTACTAGAAAACCAACTGTAAACCCAACGACAATTCCCTTTAAAAAGATCATGAGAAAGATGAGCGGCAGGCCAATGATAGATATCCCTAGTATCCACATAAGACCTAAATATTTCATATGATGCAAAAAGCTTTGCAAAAACATTTCTTTTGACTCTGCTGCTTTCTCATTTGTCAGCTGACCAAAAAATTGATTTAAATAATAGAATAAATCCTCTTTCTGACTAATTGTCATACTATTGACGATGATGGCCCCAAAAATCACGCCCATTAAAAAGAGTACAGAGACAAACAAATAAATCGATAGATGGTCTTTTACGTGCTGAAGAAGATGTTCCTTCCAAGACTTTTTCCGCATGCGTCTTCCTCCCAAATAGTAAAGGTTACTAGATTCTATGAAAGAGATTACGAAACATGACAGTTTTATTGAAAGAAAAAAGAGAAAGCAGCCTAAACACTGCTCTCTCTTCTCATTTATCGTGCCGCTTTTTGTACGTTCACAAGCCCGGCACCATAGTAAAAAGGATCTCCAAGCTGTGTAGCCGTTTTTGAAAGTCTCTCGCGCACTTCATCGTTTGTCAGATTCGGATGTTTTGATAGAATGACAGCCGCAGCTCCTGCTACATGCGGTGATGCCATGGATGTCCCGCTCTTGTAGCCATATTCATTATGAGGAATGGTACTGAGCGTTGAAACGCCTGGTGCTGAAACTTCCACTTCTTCGCCTACAGATGAATCAAAAGCTCTTTGTTTTCTTTGGTCAACAGAAGCAACCGCTATCACTGAGCTGTATTTAGCTGGATAGTCAACCGTGTTGAGAGAGCCATAACTTCCTTCATTCCCAGCAGAAGCCACAATGAGAATACCCTTGTCATATGCTCGATCTACCGCTTCTTTCAGCGCTTCAGATTCACTTGCTCCTCCCATACTAATATTGATGACATCTATGTCATTCTCAATGGCCCATTCAATTCCTTTAATGATCCAGCTATAGTAGCCATCACCATTTTCATCTGCCACCTTGACCGCATAGATTGAAGCTTTTGGCGCAACACCAACGACACCTACCTTATTATCTAACGCTGCAATTGTGCCCGCCACATGCGTCCCGTGTTCATGCGGGTCAACAAGCGGATCTGACTCTGTTGGAACAAAGCTGACTCCCCCGGTGACATGTAGATCTTCATGTTTGCCATCAATGCCGCTGTCAAGAACGGCTACTTTTACATTTTGTCCAGCGTATCCCCGTTTATGTACCTTTTGTGCTTTGATGCTTTTGATGCCATATGGGATCGTTTGACCGCTTGTTTTTGCCTTTTGGTCCTCCTCAATGAAGGTCACTTCTTTTGCCTGATTTAGTTTCTTTTTCGATGCCTCATTCAAGGAAACTTTCATCATATCTATCTGCTCTATGGATTCTTTTACATGTCCACCAGCTTCTTCAACAAGCTGTTTTTGTGTATGATCTTGAACGGAAGAAGAAAAGCCGATCATGTACTCTTTTTTCGCTTGCTCCTTTGCAGAAATATGTGAGGCGCCGAACGTGACCGATGCCAGCATCATACTTGCCATACAAAGCCCTGCTCCAATTGACTTGATGTTCACAATACTCACTCTCCCTTTCATCTTTTTGTCATTTAACTACATTTTTAGACAAAAAGAAACGACCGTTTGTCCTATTTTTTAAAATTTTTCCATTTATTTGAATTGGTTGTCACAAAAAAGCAAAATAAAAATGCTTATGATCCTCTTGATAGTGATCATAAGCATTCCTTCTTTTATGTTTTTTCATCATGTGCTGCAAGGCTTCTTGTTTTGTTTTTGTTTTTCTTTCATGTGTACTAAAGTGCGGCATGTTTCCTCTCGACAGTTCCGGGTTTCGGCTGTGCTGCCTTTCAATATGTTCTCGTTTTTTCTTTGCATTGCTTTTTCCCATTTGGCAAAACCCCTTTCGTTGACGTTATGATACACGATGTGACATAAAAAAGATAGACGTATACACGCCTATCTTTCTGTTTTCACCATATCAAGATGGGGAATTCCATCTTCATCATAACAATCTGAAACGGCCTTAAAACCAAAGGATTCGTAAAACGACTTCAGGTAGGCCTGCGCCTGAATTTTGACACTTGCTTCACCTAATTCACTCAGCTTTTCCAAAGCCTTGCTAAGTAGCATTTTTCCATAGCCTTTTTTTCGACCTGCCTCTGTCACAAGAACGCGGCCAATGGACGCCTCTTCGTACATGATTCCGCTTTGAAAAATTCGGCAATAAGCCACAATCGTGCCGTTCTCTTTTGCCATCAGATGAAGCGCTTCTTGGTCCCGGTGATCAATTTCAGGGTAAGGGCATGTTTGTTCAACAACAAATACATTGACTCTTTCCATTAAGATTAAGTAAAGATCCTCTTTTGTCAATTCTTCAAACGTTTCACATGTCCAGTTAACTTGATTCATGATTGATATCCACCTTACCGTACACGCCGCCCCCGCCAGCGATCAGTTCGACTTCACCTTTTCTTGCTTTGATGATGTAATTGGCTGTTTTTTCTGGCAGGACAGCTTTTAGTTCTTGTTCTGTAGCTTGATGAAGGATATTCATCTCTGTGTGAAACACGGCTTTTAGCTTCTCCAGCGTTTTGGCTCCAACACCCGGAATAAATTGAAGCGGAAGCTGATGAACATAAGGAGGTCTTGTTCCATTGTCACTTTCCTGGTCGGCAAGCTCCTTTAAACGCTCACTCACTCCTTTTGTCATCCGTGTATGTCCGCATGCGTGGCACTTTTCTTGATCTAGCGCGTGAGGTCTTACTCCGCACTTCTCGCAGGTTGTATGATAGTACTTCCCAAGACGCGGGGCGAGCCCATAATTTCCTATGATGGCTCTCCCCTCTTTCCCTTCAAGGGCTAGTTTGAATTCGGCAAAAGAGGCATGGTCCATGCGGATTTTTGTATATTCTCGCGCGATTTTCCCTAAAGAATGAGCGTCTGAATTCGTTAAAAATGGATAACGGTTCAGTTCGCTTAACTGGGACGCCATTGACGTATCGCAGCTAAGTCCTAGTTCAACAGCATCAATGAGGTCCGGATCGAATACTTCCGTTAAAGACGTGCTGACTCCTTTGCCAAATAAGCTTTTATGCGGCGTGAAAATATGAGCAGGAATAAATAAGCCTCCTAGCTCCTTGACCTTATGCTGAAGTGTTTTCCCATCCACATAGAGGCGCTGTGAACTTAAATGCACATTTTTCATATGTAGCGCGAGCCATGCGGAGAACTCAGTCATTTTGCGCAGTGTGGGCATAAATGCAAGCACGTGAATTGGACCTTTTGAATGGTTATCGTTAATTTCTAATTCACATCCTAAAAGCAGCACGGTCTGTTCAAATGATAGACCGCCATCACTTAGTTCAGTGTACTTGCCTTCTTCTACACCCTCTATTAATTCTTCTAGGACTTCTGGAGATTGTGCATCAATCACACCAATCATCCCCATCCCTTTACTTTGCGTTGCTTCAATGAAAATTTGGTCAATTGTCAGTGACCTTGCACCTGTAATTTTAACAGCTCTGCCTGTTCTTGTTCTGCCGATATGAATATGGATGTCTGCAAAAAACTCCCTCATTTTGTTGACTTAAGTACCTCTTGCAGTTGTAAGTACTGTATGGCATAGGCTGTTTTTGCATCATAAATATGCTGCTTTTCAATGAGGTGCAAGGCTTCTTCTAATGAAACTTCCATCACTTCAACAAATTCATCTTCATCCAGCTCTCTTTTTTCTTCAAGCTGAACTAGCTGATCTGCAAGATACATGTGGACGATTTCATCTGCAAAACCTGGTGATGTATAAAAGGCTGTCAGCTTTTGAAGCTTCTGAGTGGTGTATCCTGTTTCTTCTTCTAATTCTCGTAGTGCTGTATGTGCCGGCTCTTCCCCTGGCTCTAATTTACCAGCCGGAATTTCAACGATGGCTCTCTCTAGTGCTTTACGGTATTGCTTGACCAAGATGATTTTATTTTCGTCTGTCCGAGCAATGACGGCTACTGCACCAGGATGTTTGATGATTTCGCGTTTGCCTTGTTTTCCATTTGGCAATTGTACATCTTCAAGAACCAAATCAATGATTTTTCCGTTGTATAATTCTTTAGTCGATAATGTTTTTTCTTCAAAGTCCTTCAATTTTGTCAGCTCCTCGTTCTACTTTCACTTTTTACTTCATTCATTTTAACATAGATGATTTAAGAGAAGCGAAATGCGGACGCTTGCTTCAATGCGCCACTTGAAGTCACCTAGCTTGAATTCCAGATTTTTTTCACTTAATGTGAAGGAATAGGAGTGTGATGGAATTGAAAAAAAGACGAATTGGTACAACGG
Organism: Bacillus sp. FSL K6-2431; assembly: GCF_038005165.1. Lineage (NCBI taxonomy): Bacteria > Bacillati > Bacillota > Bacilli > Caryophanales > Bacillaceae > Bacillus > Bacillus sp. FSL K6-2431. The sequence goes on from NZ_JBBOSQ010000002.1 coordinate 17,730, forward strand.
ATCTTTTGGTGAGCGAAGCGGCTCTAGGATGTATGTCCCTAGGAACAGAAAAAGGAAAAGCGCTCTCTTTATTAGATGAAGCCATTGATCTTGGAATTAATTATTTGGATACAGCCGATTTATATGATTTTGGGACAAATGAGGAAATTGTCGGGGAAGCGATTAAAAACAGGCGGCAAGATTTAATTTTGGCCACAAAAGGCGGCAACCGCTTTGAAAAAGGCAAATCTGGCTGGGACTGGGACCCTTCAAAGGCATACATAAAAGAAGCCGTAAAACAAAGCCTCAAGCGGCTGCAAACAGATTATATTGATTTATACCAACTGCACGGAGGCACGATCGATGACCCTATCGATGAGACGATTGAGGCTTTTGAAGAATTAGTGGAAGAAGGCGTTATTCGCTATTATGGCATCTCTTCTATCCGTCCAAACGTCATTAAAGAATACGCCAAAAAATCAAACATCGTCAGCGTCATGATGCAATATAGTTTACTCGACCGCCGTCCAGAGGAATGGTTCTCTCTTCTTGAAGAACAAGGCATTAGTGTTGTGGCAAGAGGACCTTTAGCAAAAGGGCTTTTAACCGAAAAACCACTTTCACAAACAAGTGCAGCGATTCAAAAAAACGGATATCTTCAATATTCATTTGACGAGCTACAGCAGATCATTCCTTCTTTAAAGAAAGTCGCTTATGACCTATCACTCACAGAGCTCTCCATTCAATATTTGCTTCAGCATTCTGCGATCAGTTCCGTTGTATTTGGCGCAAGCTCGGTGGAACAATTAAAAGAAAATGCGGCAGCGGCCAATGCACGTTCTTTAAGTGACCAAGAAGTAAAAGCATTGACTTACTATACAAAACCATCTGTGTACGAGGCGCACCGGTTTAAATGAGATAAAAAGAGATCATCTGATGTGATCTCTTTTTCATATTCGACAGGCAAAAGCAAGGAGGGGCTAAAGGCCCCGTTGTCTTATCTTGCACTTTCGTAATATGCATAATTTCCAGATTTGCCTTTAAGATAAAATGTCGTACCAAAACGACTGAAACTATTTGCAAAAGAACCATTATCCGAATACATACATAATCGATTACTTGCGTTTTTAAAAGGAGTTACAGAACAATCTACAATTGAAGTAGCCTTTGTACGCAAATCCGCATTCGGTAATTCATTTGTAGCAAGAGCTTGTCCCGAAACAGGTAAAAGCAATCCTAAAGATAAAGCGACTCCAGCCATTGTTTTTCTCATTTTCATGTAAATCATCTCCGTTCCCAAATATTGTAATACACCTTCATTATAAGTAGTACGACCTTCTATCAAAAGGGTCTTAAATACTATATTTGTTATAAAAAGGGATTTGAATGAAGGAGGAATCGAAGGAACCGGAAGCACTTGCGTGTTGATCAACCTCAATGATGACATAAAAAAGGAAGCATCAATGCTCCCTTTTTTAGCTTTTATATTTTCTCCAGTCCAAATGACTTTCATCTAGCAGCTCGGAGAAGCTTTTGTTTTTTTCTTTTTCTTTCTGCTGCCGAAGGAGGTCTTGTCGTTTTTGTTCTTCTCTTTTTTCTGTCTCGGCGGCCAGATTCTGCTTCATTTGAAGGAGCTGCTGTTTGAGATTTTCGTTTATGCCGTCCTTTAATTTCGCTTGATCATTGTTCTTTTTCATTGTGCCTCTCTCCTTTTGCCTCTAAGTGTATCATCCGTTTTATTTCCTGAGCAAGAGTCACGCCAATCTCCCAACATGTGGTATGATCGTCATAGGAAAAACCTCGGAAAGGAAGAATCAGCTAGATGAAAAAATGGATCGCTATACTTGCCTTCATATTATGTCCGCTCGTTGCAATCGGCATTTTTTTCACCAACAAAATGATGTATATTCGAAAATTAACAGATGAAGAGCTCATCAAACGAGAATCAGATGAAGGGCATTATCATCATGAAGAGTTTCAACAGCTTAACAAAGAGAAAGTGTGTATTCCTTCAGCATTTGGTTATGAGCTTCATGGCTATTTTGTGCCGCATCCGCATTCTCATACAACACGCACCATTGTACTTTGTCATGGCGTCACAGTCAGTTTAATAAATTCCGTTAAGTATATGAAATTATTCCAAAAGCTTGGATGGAATGTGATGCTTTATGATCATAGACGACATGGAATGAGTGGCGGGAAAACCACGAGTTATGGATACTACGAAAAAGAAGATTTAGCGAAGGTCGTGAAGTGGCTTAGACAAAAACTTGGGGAAAATGCCATTATCGGTATACATGGAGAATCTATGGGGGCAGTCACGACTTTGTTATATGCCGCAAAGCCGGAAGCAAGCGCCAATTTTTACATAGCTGACTGTCCTTTTGCTTCTTTTGAGGATCAGCTTCTCTATCGATTAAAAACAGATTTTCGTCTTTCAGGTCAATGGATTCTTCCACTAAGTGATCGAGTGTTAAAATGGCGGGATGGATACAGCATTCGGCAAGTGTCACCGCTTGATGTGATCGATCAGGTGAGAGAACCTGTGCTTTTTATCCATAGTCTTCATGATGACTATATTCCATGCGAGCAGAGTCAGCAGCTATATGCTCGAAAAAAAGGTGATAAACAGCTATTTATAGCGCCGCACGGGGCACACGCGATGTCTTTTAGTGAAAATAAAGAAGCTTACGAACAAGAAGTTCAAGTATTCCTTCAACCATTTGAATCAAATGAAGATAAAAGAGGAGAATGAACAGCGGTTCGTCTCCTCTTTTTGAGCTAACTTATGCGATAGTCACTACTGTTGTATGGTGTCTGCCCGCCAGTTCCATATGACTCTCTTCCGATTGCTGCTGACTCATGACCGATAATCCTGCAGTTGCTGCCAATAAAAGAACTATCAAACTCGTTTTCATATAAATGACCCCCATTTTGAATTTTTGATATGGCTTGAATCTTCCGTTCGTAAAACCGTGTCGATGCTTCATACAGTCCAAGCTCATTGTAATAATGAGCCGCATCAAGTGCCAATTCCTCAATGTCTGGGTATAAGCGCTTGTCCTCGAGCAGGTCTAATGTATCGTCTATGATCGTTATTTCTGCATCAACGTATAATGCTTTTAAGAACTGAAATTTGCAGATGTAAATTTCATCTTCTAATTCACAGGCTTTCATAATACCTTTTTGATAGAGGGTTAACGACTCTTCTATTTGTTTTTGTTTAAACAGGATTTGGGTGAGCATAAATAGTGGGTCTAGAGAGCGATTAAGATGGGTTAAATTCTCCTTTTCAAACACTTCAAGAGAGTCTTTCAGATAACGGCTTGCTTCCGCAAGATCGTTCATTTGGTAATAACAGTTACCTAAGTTGAAAAGGGCCGAACCTATGACTCGAGGGTTTCCAATCGATCGTGCTCGATTTAGAGCATTTTTAAAGTAGGGCAATGCATGTTCATAGCATTTCAAATCATCATAGTTTGCACCGATGACAAATTCACAGTGGATGATTCTCAGCGTGTACGTTCTGTAGGCAGAGTACGTATTTAACGCTTGCAAGGCATAGTGCATCGAAAAGTGGGTTTGTTTCATGTGGTAGTATATTTCAGCTAATTTAAAGTAAAATTCTGCTCTTTCTATATCATCTGATATGAGATTGAGCTTTTTTTCTGCTGAACGGTAATAGGCAATGGCACTTAAATAGTTTTGCTGTTCAAACTCAAACATTCCTGTGAAAAAATGAACATAGTATTCAAGCATGTCCGTTAATTTCGTTTGCGAATGTTCGATCGTTTCTAGCAGGTTTTTAATTTCTTCATCATTTGAGGCTTTCTTTGCCGGTTCAAAATATTCAAGCATCACCTTATGGCGAAAATCCATCAGCTGGTAAAACAGCAACAAGTTTTGATCTTGCTCCATCTCCAGAATTTCCTGCTCGATCTCGGCCTTCAGCTTCTCTGCTTTCATGACATGAAATCCGCAAATCTGCCTATACCATTCGTTTATTTTAATTCCAACCTGAGGCGATGACAGCTTGAGCTTCAATTCACTTTAGCACCTCCCTTCTCATATACGATACATGTTGTATTCTATCATATTTCCTCGAATGGAAGAAATATGAAATGTCATTTTTCGCAAAGTTTTCGGTATCCCGCAATAACCGCTTCCATTGCCTATTTTTCGGCATTTATATCCACGATTTTTTCATGTCTATTTTTCTCGTTTTGTCGAATTGGTTGTTATAAAACAGTTTTTTTGCGTTGCAAAAGATCATTTTTCAGATTAGACGTTCCCAGCTGCTTGGTGAGATGATGAAGGCACGAAAAAAACCCTTTTGTCAAAAAGGGCTTTTATAATACATCTGTTACCTGTTCCATATTCTCTTTGATCCAATTGACAGCTAATTCGAGCGTTGGGAATTCTTCCGTTTCAAATGTGACTTCATCCTGAAGAAGCCAAACATCCTTTTTCACCGAATCCATTCCACCTATTGACCAGTGCAAAAGGGTATAGGGATGATTGTTATTTAAAAACGACACCCATGTTTTATTTTGTGCCGTGTTTTGTATCACTCTAAGCTTCTGATCCACTACGTTTCCACCTTACTTTACAAGTATGCCCATTCTTGGACTGAGTATTTGCTGAGGACTTTTCAGCATCAATGTATTGGCTTTTTCATTAAAATCGATGGTCATTTCCTCATCAAAGAATACCTTCTGTGCAATGTGTATATATAGTTTTAAATGTTGGCTATTTTTAAGTTGTTCCCATTCACCTGTTCTTTCACTTGTTAACCAAAGCATTGGTACGCCACTCACTGCACAGCCACAACCTTCTGAATCGTAGCGAAGCAGTAATTCCTTAGTTTCGTTTCCTGTTTGCTGTTTTTCTATATATGTTTTAGCCTGTTCTGTGATGTGAATATACATGGCGAACATCCTTTTTAAATTGATGCTTACATTGTAACACATAAAACACCATAAAACATGACACACGACTAAATCCGAAAGTCATATTCTTTGAAATACACGCTCTTCTCACTATGATTATATCTATCTATTGGCTCTTTTTGCTTCTTGTTTTTTAGAATTATACTTATGACGCTACCAATTTTAAAAGAATAAACAGGAGGTTTTAGATCGTGAAAAAAAGATTATCTCTCTGCTTCATCGGGGCACTGATATTGATGTTGAGTTTCGCTGTGCCAAACATGAAAGCGGCATCTGTCCTTGATGAAGTACGAGAAAGCTATGCGACTTATACGGGATCTGGTTACTCAGGGGGCGCCGCATTATTAGATCCTATTCCATCTGACATGAAAATTACGGCTTTAAATCCCCATGACTATAACTATAAAGGGATAAATGCGGCACTTGCAGGGGCTTACCTTGAAGTAAAGGGTCCAAAAGGAAAAACCGTTGTGTATGTAACCGATAAATATCCAGAAGGAGCGAAAGGAGCTCTTGATCTTTCTCATAATGCCTTTGCCAAAATCGGCAATATGGCAGATGGGAAAATCCTAATTAGTTGGAAAATTGTAAAAGCACCGATTAGCGGAAATGTAGTTTACAGAATAAAAGAAGGTAGCAGTAAGTGGTGGGCTGCGATTCAAGTGCGCAATCATAAATATCCGATTATGAAAATGGAATATTACAAAGATGGACAATGGGTGAACATGGAAAAGACAGACTACAACCATTTCCTTGGATTTAATATGGGGTCTAAATCTCTTCCTGTTCGAATCACAGATATCCGCGGGGTCATCGTAAAGGATAAATTACCCGCTCTTCCATCTACTGCTGCTTCACAGGCCTATACTGTAAAAGGCAATGTTCAGCTTCCTAATTAACGAGGAAAAGAGGTAGCTTATTTAAGAGCTTCCTCTCCTCCTTCTCTATCCCAGCGATATGCCTCATTTTCTATTACTTTTATGATGTCATTCTTTCCTGCCATATAGCTTTGTATATCTTCCCGATACTGATTTGCTAATTGTTCCTTGACAGACGCATACGCTACAGCTCGTTCTGGATGGGCCCTTAAGTAATCTCGAAACAATAAATGCCTTTTCACATCAGGATGATTTCTCTCATAAATATGGACATGATGCGTACGATTCAAGCCACCCTTTTGAAAAAAACGTCTCCCTTTTATGCCATTTTCACCGAGCGCTTGATATCCAAGATGTTCAAAGCTCTCTCTTTTTCTATCGATCTCTTTTATATGACTTACTTCTATTAAGATATCAATAATGGGTTTGGCAACAAGTCCTTCAACTGACGTACTACCAATATGATGTCCTTCTATCCAGCTCTTTTGAATGATTTGCTTGAGTCGCTGCTTTTCTTGATGGAATTCTTCATGCCATTCTTTTTTGAATTCGACAACCGCAACCTTTCGCCTCGGTGTCCATTTCATTTTTGATAAGGTGAGCTCTTTTGCAACATGAATCACATTTGTTTCAACAAATCCTAACTTTTCGTATAGCCTTTTTGCAGGGGTGTTTTTTTGCCCAGTGGTCAGTTCTATAGGGACATTTTTCTCCATAATTGTAGACATAAGTCTTGTTCCAATACCCTGCTTTAGCGCTTTGGGATGCACAGCCAATCGACTAATGATCAAATAATCTTTCTGCTCTTCATAAGAGGCAACACCTAGTAAGATTCCCTTTTGCTCAAAACCAATAAATTGCTCTTTTGCTTTCATTACATCTTGAAAGGTCTCTTTTAATGGCGGAAGATCGGCATAGCCAATTTGTTCAGCTTCTTGTTGGTATGCAGCTAGTTGAATATGTAAGATCTGCTTTGCTACATCTCCTATTGTTTGATCTAAATTGACAATCATGACATCGCCTCTAACTTTTTCACAAATAAAACACGGTCTTCATTTATTCCTTCATATTCTGAAAACACGGAGATTCCTTCTACAGTTTTATCCCCTTTTTCAATTTGAAAGCCCAATTTTGCATGATAGGCAATTGATACTTTATTTACAGGTGCTGTTACCACTTTAATGGTTGTTCTTCCTTCCTGTTTTGCCACATCATAAAAGGCTTGATACAGCATTTTTCCGATCTTTAATTTCCGGTGATCTGGATGTACCCCAACAAAGTGAATATACGCTTCATCTGAACGAGATTGCGATAAAAAACCGACTAAAAAGCCAATCAGTTCACCTTTTTCAACGACGACAAAACTTGTTTGCTGAAAATGTTCAAAAAATAGCTTCGGCAATGTTGCGCGCAAATCTTTACCTCCCCACCAGCTTTGGATGACGGATGTGACGGCGTAAAAATCTGACGGCTTCACTTGACGTATCATGATGACCTCGCCCCTTTTCATTTTTGGCTTACCGCTCTCTTTTTTTACAAAAAACTGTTGTTTCAATAGTCTACCTGTCCGATTAATTGTTTGTAAAGATTACGTGGCAGCCTTTTTTCCTTTCAGCTTTGTTGATTTCGTTCTTTCGCCGTCATCTCCTTGTAAATCTTCACACTTATTTCAAAAAGTTCACTTTTTGTGCGAAAGTTTCATTCTTTTGGTATGTTAAGATGGTTCATATAGGAAATGTAACAAATGTTTATTGGAGATGATGATATTGGTTTGGATTGTTACTTCACTTGTTGTGTTTAGTCTTTTAAAGCTTCTTGTCACTTCGCTGCCTTCTGGTGTTGTGGAACGCCTTTTTAGTCGTTATGCAGTGCATGCAAAAGTAACAAGTGATCAAACAACGATCATGTTTGAAGATCGTCCGCTCAATGATCAACAAACATCTGAAATTATTCAACATTTTAATGATGCGATCTTTATTGAACGCTATTATATTTATCCTGGTGATGAAGAGCGCTTTCTTCATCCGCAGGAAGGGCCGGCGCCTCTTACCATGCAAACAAAGCTTGGCAAGCATGATGTGACCCTTTATCTGTATCATTACGATGACCACGTGGATGTGGTGCGGCAGTTTACACATAAGCCTAAGAAAAAACTGATGGCCTATCGTTTGCGTTCTGAGCCCCTCCAAACATCCCACAACTTGGCACATGCTTAAAATATGTTGCATCAAATGAGACGAAGTGTCTTCCACTTCGTCTTTTTTTGTATGGATTTATACTCTTTTCTTTGAATGATTTACCAGTATCAATTTCGCCTCCTGACGGTTAAAATAGAAACAGAACATACGTTCTAAGAGGTGAAAATAATGAATGAACGAGCCATTCTGCTTGTGGATATGCAATCGTTTTATGCGTCAGTCGAAAAAGTGGAGGCTCCCCACTTGAAGGATGTGCCGCTCATCGTCTCTGGAGATCCTGAGCGGCGGAGCGGAGTCGTACTTGCCGCCTGCCCGCTCGCTAAAAAACGGGGCGTCCAAAATGCATCCAGATTATGGGAAGCACAGGAGAAATGCCCTGAAGCTGTCGTCGTACGCCCTCGTATGCAGCGCTATCTTGATATCTCTGTCATGATCACAGAGCTGCTTGAACAATACACAGATCTTGTCGAACCATATTCAATTGATGAACAATTTCTCGATATTACAGGCAGCCTGACACTACTCGGTTCTCCCCGTGAGATCGCTCAAAATATACAAACAACCATTATGAACCAGACGGGTATTTACGCACGTGTTGGCATCGGTCCTAATAAAGTGCTCGCTAAAATGGCCTGTGACCATTTTGCTAAAAAAAACACATCTGGCATCTATGAACTTCGCGCAGACAGTGTTGCGGCTGATTTATGGCCGCTTCCGATTGGAAAATTATTTGGCGTTGGTAAACGAATGGAGCGCCATTTAAAACGAATGGGTATCAGTACCATTGGGACGCTTGCTGCTTATCCGTTAGACCGGCTTAAAAAACGCTGGGGAATCAACGGAGAGCTTTTGCAGCGAACAGCTTTAGGACATGATCCCTCTCCGGTCACCGTTCACACACATAATGAGCAAAAAGCGGTGGGACATCATATGACTCTCCCCCATGATTATGCGTCTTTTGAGGATATCAAAGTCGCTCTTCTTGAATTGAGCGAAGAGGTGGCAAGACGTGCACGCTTTAAGCATTATCTTGGGCAAACAGTGTCTGTTGGCGTGAGAGGCGCTGATTTTTCTCACCCGACCGGATTTCATAGACAAATCAAGCTTCATTCACCTACACAGTACGGGACAGATATTGCAGAGGCAGCCATTCAGCTATGCCAGCAGCACTGGGATGGTCAGCCCATTCGCAGTGTCGGTATTACTCTCTCACAGCTGCAGTCTGACAGCCAGTATCAGCTAACTTTATTTGATCATCATGTTCAAAAAGACAAACTCAGCAAAGTATTTGATGCGATCCACATAAAGTATGGACCTGCTGCCCTGCTGCACGCTTCGTCACTGACAAGCGCAGGGCAGGCGTATCATCGCGCCGAAAAAATTGGCGGACATTACAAATAACGGAGGCGAACAGCCATGAATCCCAATAAATTAACACCTGGATACAACCTCATGTGGGAATCAAGCCGAATGATGCTTCCAGAGCACCGGGAGCAGCTGCTTGCTCAAAAACGGCAGAAAAAAAAATACACCCCTCCCCCGCTGAGCACCGATCAACTGGAAGAAATGAATTTTTTGATCACACAGTCGATTACTGAGGATCAAGCGATTTGCGTGACATATGCCGCAGCAGATAGAAAAGAGCAGTTTTGGGGCTGGGTCAAAGCCATTCATTATGAAACGCAGCGCATAAAAATCGTCAATGATGAAGATGTTCTCAACCTGTCCTTGCAGCAAATCGTCGCGATCGACCTTGATTAAATGGGGTCAAATGACCGCGCGAATCAGTGGCATAAAAGCACCAGCAGAAAAAAGCACGCGTCTCCAAATACGAGCCAATCAAACTTCTCTGCCATATGGCGGATGTCCCCTCCATCAAATTGTGTATTTAATTTGCACAATTTTTCATGTATGATTGGAACATCTTACAAACTCAGGGGAGAAACAGCATGAAAAATAACTTACGTACGCTACATCCGCTTAGTTGGACGATCATCATTGGCACCATATTTGGCCGAATGGCGACGTCCATGAGCATTCCTTTTTTGGCCGTTTATTTAACACAAGTCAAAGGCGCCTCAGCTTCTTCTGCTGGATTAATCATTGCCGTTAGCTCTCTGATTGGGATCGTTGCGAGTTTTTACGGTGGATATATTTCTGATCGTATCGGAAGAAAAAAGGTCATGCTTCTATCAATCTTCGGTTGGACACTTGTCTTTGTTGGTTTTGCATTTGCAGATGCCATTTGGGTCTTCTTTATCATGAACGCTTTAAACGGACTGTGCCGGGCACTGTTTGAACCAACATCTAAGGCGCTCTTATCTGATGTCACCCCGTCAAGTATTCGGTTGTTTGTGTTTAATTTACGTTATACAGCCATTAACATAGGGGTCATCTTCGGTCCGCTGCTTGGCTTATATCTCGGGTCATCGAAAACAACCTTTCCATTTCTCGTCGCTGCCTTCATTTATTTGTTATACGGATTAACGCTGGCCTGGCAATTTCAGAAACATCCAGTTGCTGCTCCAGAAAACACGAAACAAATTGGGGTCAAAAAAGCCCTTTCCATTATCCAAAAAGATACGGTCTTTAGCATTATCCTCATCGGCGTTACCTTATGTTCGTTCGGGTATTCGCATTTGAGCTCAACGCTGCCTCAATATTTATCCGCTTCGCCTATGATTGAGGATGGTCCGAAACTGTTTGGATACCTTTTATCTTTAAATGCAGTTGTTGTCATTGTCGTACAATATCCGCTCATCATGATCGCCAAACGCTACTCCACCATTTTGTCGCTCACCACTGGGAATATTCTTCTTGCGGGCAGTTTGTTTGCCATTGCTTTTTCACAGAGTCTCGGCATGCTTGCTTTCATCATTGTCGTGTTTACAATTGGGGAGGTTCTGCTGTTTGCGATGATGGATCTATTTGTAGACAATGTGGCAAAGCCAGAAGTAAAGGGGTCGTACTTTGGCGCGATGGGATTTTCTCAGCTCGGCAGCGTCATTGGACCATTTGTCGGCGGACTGTGCATTGACTATTTTGGCGCAGCCCATCCCTTCTCCATTTTTTCAGTCTTGTCGATCATCACCATCGCAGGTGTTCCGTTCCTACTCATTGGATACTACCGCCTGAAAAAGCGATCCGCAGCTGCCATCGCTGTGAAAGTCAGTGGAGATCATTAAAAAAACCGCTCTCGTTTGAGCGGTTTTTCTTTATACTCGGCGGATAGCAATCTCTTCCACCTTATGCTGATCACCTTTTTTCAAAATGAGATCAGCTCGATATTTTGTCGGTAAAATATTTTGATATAAATTAGGGCGATTGACGGTATTCCAAATTGTGCTTGCCATGTGATCTGCCTCTTCATCCGTCAAATCTTTGTATTGATGAAAGAAGGATTCAGGATCTTGGAAAGCTGTTTCCCTCAGCAAACGGAACCGTTCTTTATACCATGATTGAATTTGCGTTTCAGCAGCATCTACATAAATCGAAAAATCAAAGAAATCTGATACAAACACACGCGGTTCATCCTTCAGATCATCCAGCGCTGGGGATTGCAGCACATTGATTCCTTCAATAATAACAATATCGGCATCCTCCACCGTTTCATACACACCATCAAGCCGGTCATAGGTCAGATGCGAATATACCGGGGCATGCACGGTTTGTTTCCCTGATTTTAATTCGTTTAAAAAAGACAACAAGGCTTTGACATCGTAGCTTTCTGGGAAGCCTTTCTTTTCCATGAGTCCTCGATCCTTTAATTCTTTTTGAGGATACAAAAAGCCATCTGTTGTCACAAGACTCACTTTCAGTCCATCTCCAAGCCTCGATAAAAGCGTTTCGATGATACGGGCCGTTGTGCTTTTCCCGACAGCCACACTTCCAGCAATCCCAATTAAAAAAGGAATTTTCGCATGATGTGGGTAGTTTAAAAAGGCATTCACATGCTGATTTTTTTGTTTTTCTGCAAAGACATGCAATGTCAGAAAACGAATAAGTGGTATGTAAATATCCTGAACTTCTTCAAGCGATAAATAGTCATTTAATCCTTGAAGTGCTCTTGCTTCCTCTTCTGAAACAGATACCGGCATATATTCTCCAAGAGCAGACCAAGCCTCTCTTGTATGACGTGTATATAAAGTATTAAAATCTAGTCGCGTGTCACTCAAAGTCTTTCCCACCAATCTTCACTAAACTCGTAACCAAAAAGACGATAATCCGATTGTAGCTTAAAATGAAGGCGCTGTCTTTATTTTTCCACTAAAGTTTGCTTCTTTTGCGAAAAAAAGCATTAAAAAAAGGAAAATGAGGGTAAATAAGAGTATTCAGTTCGATAGATAGAAGGGAGCACACCAAATGAAATATGTGATAATTGGCGGAGATGCAGCAGGAATGAGCTGTGCTATGCAAATATATCGAGAGGATCCAGATGCACATATTGTCGCTTTTGAAAAAGGAGAGATTTTCTCATATGGACAGTGCGGCCTCCCCTACTTGATCGGCGGTCTCATTGATCACCACAGCAAGCTGATTGCACGCAGCGCTGAAACATTTCGCGACAAATACGGAATTGATGCTAGATGCTTACACGAAGTGACCTCCATTGATCCAAAGCAAAAAACGGTGTCAGGTCATCATACGAAAACAAAAGAACCCTTTACCGAAAGCTATGACCGCCTCTTAATTGCGACAGGAGCAAGCCCTGTTAAACTGGATTTAAACAATCAGCCGCTAGAAGGCGTACACGTATTAAAAACCATTCCGCATGCGCTGTCCATTTTAGACCACTTAAAACAAGATATCACACATGTCACGATCATTGGCGGTGGATATATCGGCTTAGAGATGGCTGAAAATTTAAAAGCGCTGGGAAAAAAGGTACATATCATTCAGCGGGGTTCAACACTTGGTCCGGGCTTTGACCCCGATATGGCAAAGCACCTGAAAGAAGAGGCGGGTGCCCAAGGCATTCACGTGACACTCGGGGAAACCGTGCAGACATTAGAGGGCGAATCACATGTCACAGCTGTTCAAACAGACAAACAAACCATAAAAACAGATATGGTTATCATGGCCATCGGCGTCACCCCGCAAACCTCTTTTTTAGACAAAACAGAAATCAAACGGCTTTCAAATGGCGCCATTGTTGTAAATGAATACATGCAAACCAATGTAAAAGACATCTATGCTGCCGGGGATTGCGCAGCCACTTATCACCGCATCAAACAATCACTCGATTATATCCCGCTCGGCACAACGGCGAATAAACAAGGAAGAATCGCTGGTTTTCATATGACGGGAACAGACCGGGCGTTTCAAGGGGTGATTGGAACTGCCGTCATGAAATTTATGAGCATGACAGCGGGACGAACGGGCTTATCTGAAAAAGAAGCACAAGCAGCTGACATTCCTTTTTCCACCATCACCATTGACAGTACGGATCACGCTGGATATTATCCAGATGCGCAGAAAATGAAAATCAAACTGATTTACAGAAGTGATGACTACACCTTGCTCGGTGCCCAAATCATCGGAAGAAACGGTGTAGATAAACGGATCGATGTGATGGCAACTGCTCTTTACCAACAGCTAACCATAACAGATCTTGAAGATTTAGATATTAGCTATGCACCGCCTTTTAACAGTGTGTGGGACCCGCTTCAGCAAGCAGCAAGGCGGAGATAAAAAAACGGTCACAATGGCAGCTTACTTCAAAAAAAAGAAACCAGTTCACAACCGGTTTCTTTTTTGTTATTTTTTCATCATCGCTTTGCGTGCTACTTTTTCAAATAAAAATGGGAATAATTGATACAATTTACTGCCAGCGTTCATCCATCCAGGCAGATTAATCTCTCTTTTTTTCGTCATCATAGCGGATACGACCTTCCCAGCCACCTTGTCCGCACTAAGCATCATGAATTCCACATTCTTCACATATTCACCGCTGCGATCGGCGATGGTAAAGAAGTCAGTGGCAATCGGGCCTGGATTCACTGTGGTGACGTGAATGCCGATGTCTGACAGCTCCATTCTGAGGCTGTTTGAAAAGCCAAGGACGGCATGCTTGGATGCGGAATAAATGGCTGATTTCGGGGTGGCAATCTTTCCTGCCTGAGAGGCAATATTGATAATATGTCCATGTCCTCTTTGTTTCATCTCTGGAATGACCTTTTTCGTGCAAGCGATTAAACCAAACACGTTTACTTCAAACATCGACACCATTTCCTCAATGGACGCATCTTCAACGAGATCGAACGCACCGAAACCGGCATTGTTCACCAAAATATCAACAGCCCCCACTTCTTCATATGCGCGATCAATGTCCTCAAGGTGACTGACATCTAGCTCCACGATGTGACACACCCCGCCAGCACTCATAATCTTTTCTTTTACACCCGTCAGCTTTTCAATTCGTCTTGCTGAAATCATGATCTCTGCGCCTTCTGCTGCTGCCAAGTACGCCATTTTTTCACCAATGCCGCCAGATGCACCTGTAATCCATATTCTCTTTCCTGTTAATCGCCCCATGCGTTTCACTCCTTAGTTTGCCCTGTAGTAGAGAATTCCATCTTTTTGCACTTCTTCAATTTGTCCAGCCTCTAAGAGGACATCAAGCTGCCCAACTGTCTCTGACATCGTTAAAAATAAGGCCTCTTCGTACAGCACTGGAAATAGCTTGCGGCAAAGATGAAAGGCAGTCATTTCTTTTCGTTTAAGCAGCTGATACATCGTATTTGCCCGTTTTTCTTGTTTCTTAAATCTTTCTTCGATCAATTCATGATGAGACGTGATGAGCTGCCCGTGTCCTGGATAAATCGTCTTGATCGGCAGATGAAGTAATCGATTTAGTGATGCTTTATATTGAAGCAGCGATTTTTGGCGTTCCTCCCCCTCATACGGCGCTTCCATTAACGGGTTTGAAGAAATAGTCGTCAAAAGAAGGTCTCCACCAATGAAGTGGCCCGTTGTTTCATCTAGAAAGGAAAGATGAGATTGTGCATGTCCCGGTGTTTCCATGATGAAAAAATGTTCATGCCCTTTCAACCGATCGCCTTCTTTGATGACGTCATCTACATGTGCAGTACAGGAATATGTATACGATTGTTTCACGATTCTTTCACACTCATCAGGGCGAAGCGGCACACCTAACTGCTGAAAAAGGTGTTTCGTAAAAGCAATTTGACGCTCTTTAAACTCAGGGTCCTGGCTAATATACGGCTCATTTAACTCATGTCCGATCACACGGACATGAGGTTTCATCAAATTTAAAAGACCGACATGATCTGCATGATGATGGGTCAACACCACTTGATCAATATCGTCAATTGATAAACGATGCTCATGTAATTGCGTGACAAAGGCGTGCTCCGCCTCTTCTGTCATCGGCCCGCAGTCCACTAAGGTCACAGCTTCTCCTTTTAAAATATATGCATGTACATCCCCAACAGCAAAAGGGGTCGGGATAGATAATTGAATGATGTCTTCTTTCACTTTTTTATGCCATCTCCTGCTTTTTGACTCATGATTCATTGTCACTTCGTCTTCTTTATTCATTGTATCCTGCAAAGGGCAGACTGTCATGCGGTTTAGGCGGTCAATTTTTTTATCTGTCCCTATTGACACAAACTTGTCCATCGTTGCATAATGAACAACAAATATAAAATGCGTGATGACAAGGATTAGTAAGCAAAATAATGATGCAAGAGAGTGAGGTCCGCCGGCTGTAAGACCTCACCATCCTCTTATTTGCTGAACCTGCCCTTTGAGCTGTTAGGCAAACCTAAACGTTTCCCGCGTTAAGGGTCTAGAGCTGAGTATGCATATTTGCATGCTAATTGAGGGTGGTACCGCGAAAAACCTTTCGTCCTTTTCAGGCGAGAGGTTTTTTTATTTTCTACAAGGAGGAGCGGCTTATGAGTAAAATTGGATTTATTGGTGCAGGCTCAATGGCAGAGTCGATGATGAAAGGTTTATTAAAAAGCGGCATCATGTCAAACGAAGATATTATTGTCACAAACAAAACGAATGAAAAACGTCTAGAAGAATTAAAGGTGCGTTATGGGGTCAAAACGGATTTCTCTCGTTCTTTTATTTATGAAGAAGCGGATATTCTCGTATTTGCTTTAAAACCGAAAGATGCTGAAAGCGGGATATCTGAAGTTCGGCCTCATTTACAAGGGCAGCTGATCATTTCTATTTTAGCAGGCATCTCAATTGAAACGATCCAACACTATGCTGGCGAGAAGACTGCGGTGGTTCGTGCGATGCCAAATACATCAGCCGCCATTCAGCAATCAGCAACAGGCATTGCCGTCAGTCAAGAAGTGACAGAGGATCAAAAGAATAAAGCAATCGAGCTGTTTGAAACGATCGGTCATGTGACGGTATTAGATGAATCACAGCTAAATGCTGTTACAGCTATTGCAGGAAGCGGTCCAGCCTTCATTTATCATTTGATTGAAGGAATGGAGCGAGGCGCTTCGGAACTTGGGATGGACCAAGCAACAGCGAAGCTGCTCATCTGCCAAATGATTGCGGGCGCCGCAAACATGCTTGAAAGCAGCGGTAAAGAACCTGCTGAACTGCGCAAAGAAATCACAAGTGAGGGCGGAACGACAGAAGCCGGCCTGAACACACTTGCTGCCTATCAATTTGAAGAAGCCGTTGTCGATTGTGTCAAAACCGCAACAAAACGTGCAGCAGAATTAAACGAAATGTTTTCAGCAAGCACGTATAAATGATAGAGAAAAGTACCTGTTTTGATGACAGGTGCTTTTTATTTTTATCTAATGAGTGATTTTTCACAAATAATTAACAAATATTAACAAGGAATATATTACCTTATGTAGAATTACTTATATGTACCACAAAATGAGGAAGAGGAGTGTTTTAAATGAAATTAGTTAAGGTTCTTACTGGATCCGCATTGTCACTCGCTTTACTTTTTTCCGCAGCACCGGCATTTGCTACAAGTGCACATTCTAATGCAGAGGATGTCCACGTTACAAGTGATTTTAAAGCTCAACTTTACACATGGGATATTACCAACTCTACTGGTATTTTTGCCAATTCATTCGAACAAGATGGAATTAAGTGGTATTTAAAAGGCATCACTAAAAATTCTGATGGAACTTGGACAGCTCATTATGAGGGTAGACGAGTATAATTCTAATTGGGAGCCTATGGCTCCCTTTATCTATTTTAAAGTAATGAAACATTCTCTCCACTTCTTCTTTCCTCATTAACCTTCATTTACTCTACATCCTCGACTCAAAAGCACATAAGCTTTCAAAGGCTCTAGAGATCTCATACATAAACAAGACTTACTTTTTCTCTAACAAAGCATGAATCGCTGATTCTAGTAATTCTGGCAAAATGCCGAATGAGAACGGGATGTGCAGCCGCTCTGTCCATTTGTGCGGGTCCTTTCCTAATGGACCCACGTTAATAACTGGAACGTAAAGTGCTCCCTTTTCTCCTTCTGGTAAAGAATAGCCTTTTTGGTAAAGCGGCATATTGGTCGTGTAATGACCTACTTCCTGTTTTTCGAGCTGTAAGTAACTTAAATCAGATAATCCCGGGAAATATTTCACTTCTTCTATTTCAAGTCCATAACTCTTCTTTGCTTCTATTTGAATCCTCTTTAAGGTTGCTTGGATATGCGGATCTTCCGTTGAGGAAACCGCTGGATAAAATGGTGGACTATAAAATAGAACAATGAGCGGCCCATCTTCCTTACAAAGCGTCGTCAGCTCAGAGACTATTTTGGTTGAAAAATCACGATCTCCAAGCTCACCCCGATTGGCGAACGCATAGTTTACAATGCGTTCAACCTCCTGTTTACCTGAGCGTTCAGCAGCTTTTTGATACAGCTCATGATACGTGAGAACGGTAATCCTCGTATCAATCGGTATAAAAGGTTTAAAGCGCTGAAATTCTGCTGTTTTTTGTTTAATATCAGCTTCGATTTGGTCTGCTGCTTGTTTCGCCGTGTCATAAAGAAGCCCATGCAGTTCTTCACTTGAACGATTCATCATCAGCACATTAAATAAAGAAACAGCTGTGTGAGGTGTTTGAACGGAATAGGCTTCTTTTAAATCCTTTTGCATTAAGTTGGTTGGGGGCGGCGTGACTTCACCATCTACTTCCTCACAATAATCACTATTCAGCTCTAACAGCCGATTTAATGCAGATACCATAAAATTCGCATTTAAGCCTGAGAACGGCTCTCCTACATGTGTTTCAATTCCTTTGCAGAAAAATCCGGCCAGCACCTTCCCTATACTGCCTGTATACATATAATAATGTTCATCACCTGGATACTTTTCAAACATAGGCTCACTGTTTAAGCACGCGGTATAGTCAAGGTCATGCCTTTCCTTAAGCTCCTTTAGTTTTGGAACAGCTTCAAGCATTCCTTGAGAATTCACTTCTTCATCCGGGACTGTGACGAGTAGGACATTTCCATCAAATGTCTCTGTCATCGCTCTTTCAAGCATAGACAGCTGTACAGTAAGACCTGCCTTCATATCCATGGCACCTCTTCCAAATAACCAGTCACCTGAAGCTAGATCTTCTCTTGCTCTTTTTGGGAGAAGCGCACTTTTTTGAGAAAATGATGCCATTAACTCTTCAGGCTTGCATGCCATGTTTTGAAATTCACCGTAATCTTCTGTATCGACGACATCGAAATGACTAAGCAGCAAAACGGTACGAGAAAGCGAACTGCGCTTTACAAGCGCCGTTAAATAATACCGGCCATCTTTCATCGGATGCAAAGCCAAATGATCAGGATTCTGCTTGTAATAAGGCCGTTCCCTCAGTAAATAATATAAATATTCAGCTAACGCCACTTCTCCAGTTGTACCCGATATGCTTTCATACTGCATAAGAGCTGTGAGCAGTTCCTTTCGTTCACTCTCTGTTTGCCATTTCATTCGTTCTCCCCCTTTGCTTTCTCTATTTCTCCATTATACAAAAACGTGTATAAAAGCTATATTCTTTGAGCACCTTTTATGACGAAAGTTTGAATGGCTGTTATAATCGGCTATACAATTCTATGAGGAGGCGAAGGTATTTGGAAACCAAACTCTTTTCACCTTGGACATTAAAAGGTGTTACGCTGAAAAACCGCATCGTAATGTCCCCGATGTGTATGTATTCATCCTATGATCGTGATGGGAAATTACAGCCTTTCCACTTTACACATTATATTTCCCGTGCCCAAGGTCAAGCTGGCCTGATCATGGTGGAGGCAAGTGCCGTTTCCCCCGAGGGAAGAATTAGTGATCAAGACCTCGGCATTTGGAGTGATGAGCACATTGAAGGCTTCGCTTCATTAAACGAACAAATCAAAGCATACGGAACCAAGACAGCCATCCAGCTGGCTCATGCAGGACGTAAAGCTGAACTAGATGGTGACATCCTGGCACCATCTAGCCTTCCATTTGATGAACAGTCTAAAATCCCTACCAAGATGTCCGTCGATCAAATCAAAGATACCGTTCAGGCGTTTCAGGATGCAGCTGTCCGGGCAAAAAAAGCCGGCTTTGACATCATTGAAATTCATGGGGCGCATGGCTATTTGATTAATGAATTTCTTTCACCGCTGGCAAATCACCGAACAGATGATTATGGCGGTTCACCAGAGAACCGTTATCGTTTCTTAAGAGAAGTCGTCGATGCAGTCAATGAAGTATGGAACGGACCATTATTTGTCCGCGTGTCTGCCTCTGACTACACGACAAAAGGACTTGATATTGCCGATTACATTGGCATTGCTACATGGCTGAAGGAACAAGGTGTCGACTTAATTGATGTCAGCTCAGGCGCTGTCGTACAGGCAAAAATCAGCACATTCCCTGGCTACCAAGTCATCTTCGCAGAAAAAATCAAAGAAGGTGCCGGTATTCAAACAGGTGCTGTCGGTCTGATCACATCTGGTGTACAGGCAGAGGAGATTTTACGAAATCAGCGTGCAGACTTAATTTTTATAGGTAGAGAATTTTTACGGGATCCATACTTTCCAAAAACAGCTGCCCAAGAGCTTCGTACATCCATCGAAGGCCCGCGTCAATATGACCGCGCTTGGTAAAAATGCATAGGAAAAAGGTGTCTATTTTTTGAAACAGGCATCTTTTTTGTTTTTAAGAGAAACATATCTGCCTTTTGTGCCGTCTTTTAGCTAAAGAACCACTTAGAGGAGATGGAAGAATGAACTCGGCAATGATTGAAAGAATGTATCATATAGATGGACATCATTTTTATACAAAACATCGTCAGGGCAAAAGGCAAGCCACCATTATCTTTGAAGCAGGCTACGGCATTTCGGGTGATACGTGGTCGAATATGGCCCGTGATATTGATCCTGAGCTTGGCGTTTTCTTATATGATCGATTAGGAAATGGAAAAAGCAGTGACAGTAGTGAAGGAAGAACATTGCATGATCTTGCAGATGATTTAGATGCACTGCTAGAAGAAGCCAATATTCAGCCGCCCTTTCTCATTGTGGCTCACTCATTTGGCTCTCTTGTCAGCCGGTTATGGGCAAGCCGCAGAGGAGATGAGGTCATTGGCATGGTGCTGTTAGACCCGGCAAGTGAGGAGCAAGAGCAGGTCATCCTCCCTCTTTTATCAAAGGAAGAACGCACCTCATATATGGCGCAATTTACAGCAGAATGTACGCATGAGGACTTTCAGCAAATGCTCAGCACAATAAAAGAGGAACAAACCCATTATGGGATGATGCCGCTTCTTGTCATTTCATCAGGTAAGAGCCGATTGTTTCATCCAGCGCACGAGGCTTGGCTCAGACTTCATAAACGGATGCTGTCGTTGTCATCCCAAAGCGGATGGATTCAAGCGCAGAACAGCTCGCACTATATTCATCATGATGAACCGCATATTGTGCAGCTTGCAATCTATGATGTATGGTGCGCAGCGAAGCAACCTGTTTCCTATTATCAAACAGCCAATTAAAAACAAAAACTCCTTGACTAGTTTTGCGTCAAGGAGTTTTTTCTTTATGCCGTTGGAGCTGACTGGCTTTTTTTAGACAGCAGCTTTTCAATGCTGACAAGCTGAACACATAATGTAAAGATGTCAATCGCTTGCTCTAGTTCTTCAAGTGATGGGAACGTTGGCGCAATGCGAATGTTACGATCAAGCGGGTCTTTTCCATAAGGATAAGTCGCGCCTGCACCTGTCATGGTCACACCAGCTTCTTTTGCCTTTTGCACAACAGCTTTTGCACAATGATCGAGCGTATTTAAACTAATAAAATATCCGCCATTTGGCTTGTGCCATTCTGCAATGTCCTTCCCGCCAAGTGTTTCATCAAGAATAGAAAGAACGAGGTCAAACTTTGGCTTAATGATCGCAGCATGTTTTCTCATATGTTCCTTCAAGCCTTCTGGATTCTTGAAGAAACGAAGGTGTCTTAATTGATTGATTTTGTCTGGTCCAATCGTTTGAATCGATAATTGTTTTTGAGTAAAGCTCACATTATCCGGGCTAGATGCCATGAGTGCAATACCTGAGCCTGGGAATGTAATTTTAGAAGTAGACGCAAACATAAACACACGATTTGGATGCCCTGCTTCCTCTACTGCTTGAAAAATATCTTTTAACGTATCAGGCGTATCAGTTAGGTGATGGACTGCGTATGCATCATCCCAAAAAATGCGGAAGTCGTCTGCTTTTGTTTTCATCGAAGCAAGGCGGTCAACCACCTCGTCTGAATACGTAATGCCATCTGGGTTGCTATATTTTGGTACACACCAAATGCCTTTAATCGCTTCATCCTCTGCGACCAATTTTTCGACCTGATCCATATCAGGTCCATCAGCTTTCATATCTACCGTGATCATCTCTATGTTAAATAGCTCACAAATGGAAAAGTGACGATCATATCCTGGGCTTGGTGCAAGGAATTTCACCTTTGGCAGCTTTCCCCAAGGTGTTTTGCTGTCATATACGCCGTGGGTCATGGCACGGGCAATGGTATCATGCATCATATTAAGGCTGGAATTACCGCCGATGATGATTTGTTCTGGCTTCAGATTGAGTACATCTGCAAAAAATGTCTTCGTTTCAGGAAGTCCTGTCAAACCGCCATAGTTACGCACATCTGTGCCATCTTCAGCCGTCATCGCATCCTTTGATGTCACAACATCGAGCATGCCCATAGACAAATCGAGCTGTTTTGGTGAAGGTTTTCCTCTAGACATGTCTAAGTGTAAGTTTTTACTTTTATACGTTTCGTATTCATTTTGTAGTGCTGCATATAGGTCATTTAATTCTGCTTCACTTAACGCTGTAAAACCGCTCATCTTTGATTGTGCCTCCCGTATTCTTCATAGTTTCATTCGTCATTTGTTTTTTCTTCACCATTTTACCACTACCTGAAAAAGAGAGTCATTATAAATATCAAAAAAATCACACAACTTTTTTTGACGATTCATCCAATTTTTACAGGGTGCGGTCAATGGAATAAGAAGAGAAATCCTGCGCAGCTTCTGTCAGCGGGAATATATCGCGGGCCTCTTTCAATAGTTGTTTTAGTGCCTCTTCTCCTTGGTAACGTGCACTAATATGGGTCAAAATTAATCTTTTTGCGCCTGCTTCCTGCGCTGTTTTCGCTGCTTGTTCTGTTGTGCTGTGATAATAATTGTAGGCTAGATCAGCATCTTCTTTACCGAATGTTGCTTCATGGACTAACACATCCGCATCCTTGGCAAGCCTTGTTATATTCTCGCATAAACGGGTATCTCCTGAAAATGCAACGATTCTCCCTTTTTTAGGGGGTTCCAAATAATCGGTTCCATCAATGATTCTTCCATCTTCGAGTGTCACGGTTTCCCCATTTTTTAACTTCTGATACAAAGGTCCAGGTTTTACACCGATTTCTTTTAGGTCTTCGGCTTTTAATGCACCTGGTACATCTTTTTCCACTACCCGATAGCCGTAAGCTGGAATACCGTGAGATACTCGTCTTGCTTCTACTTGAAAGGTATCATCTTCAAATACGATCCCTTCATCTATCTCTATAATATGCAGCGGATATGTCAAATGCGTTTGTGTAGCTGAAAGTGTTGCGCTCACAAACGCTTTGATGCCCTTAGGTCCATAGATCGTTAGTTCATCCTCTCCGCCTTGGAAGGATCTGCTGCCGAGCAGTCCTGGGAGACCGTATACATGATCACCATGCATATGAGTGATAAATATTTTCTCAATTTTTCTCGGTTTAATCGTTGTATGTAATATTTGATGCTGCGTCGCTTCTCCGCAATCAAAAAGCCACACTGCTTTTCTTTCTTCTAAAAGCTTTAGCGCAGTGCAAGTGACGTTTCTAGTTTTCGCAGGAATGCCTGCACCAGTTCCTAAAAAGAGCAGTTCCATTACTTTTCCTCCTAAAGCCGGTATACAATATCTTCATTCATATAGAATACATGAAGACAAGGTAAATGTGAATTCAGCGGAATTTTCGAAAAAAGTCAAACGAGAGCTGAAAAAGTCGAATCAAATGTTTGCTTTACGAACAATGAACCTTTAAAATAAAGAAAATGTACATACATTCTCGGTTATTACAACAATGCTACGAATAAAGTGAGGTACTTTTCGTGAATACAGAAACTAACAATCCAAAAGCAGTCATTGTCATTTTTGGCGCAACAGGAGATCTTGCCAAACGCAAGCTCTACCCTTCTATACATAGACTTTATCATAGCGGAAAACTTGGCGATCAATTCGCCGTGGTCGGTGTTGGACGCCGTCCGTGGTCTCATGAGGATCTAAGAGCTGTGGTGAAAGAATCTGTTTCTTCTGATGATGCAGAAGCGAAAATAGAGGAATTCAGTTCACATTTTTATTATCACGACTTTGACGTATCAAGCCCTGCTTCCTATCAATCGCTTAACACACTTCTAGCAGGCCTTGAAGATACGTACAGTATCCCAAACAACCGGATGTTCTATTTAGCGATGGCACCGGAATTCTTCGGAACGATTGCAAAGTTCCTAAAAAGTGAAGGTGTATCAAAAACAACTGGCTGGTCAAGACTTGTCATCGAAAAACCATTTGGCCATGACTTGCCAAGTGCGAAAAAGTTAAATGAAGAAATTCGAGATGCATTCTCTGAAGATCAAATTTATCGTATTGACCACTATCTCGGTAAACAAATGGTTCAAAACATTGAGGTTATCCGTTTTGCAAATGCCATCTTTGAACCACTTTGGACAAACCGATATATCTCAAACATTCAAATTACATCTAGTGAATCATTAGGGGTTGAAGACCGGGCCCGCTATTACGAAAGTTCAGGTGCACTAAGAGACATGGTCCAAAACCATATGCTTCAAATGGTTGCACTTTTAGCAATGGAGCCGCCAATTAAGCTGAATACCGAGGAAATCCGCAGTGAAAAACGGAAAGCATTACGCGCTCTTCGTCCTTTCTCTAAAGATGAGGTCGATCAATTCTTTGTCCGCGGACAGTATGATGCTGGTACGGTTGATGGCGGCATGGTTCCTTCATATCTTGAAGAGCAAAATGTTGACCCGAACTCAAACACGGAAACATTCGTTGCAGGGAAGCTGCTCATTGATAACTTTAGATGGGCCGGCGTGCCATTTTACATTCGTACTGGAAAACGTTTAGAAAAGAAATCTACTCAAATTGTTGTTCAATTTAAAGACATTCCAATGAACCTGTACTATGGTAACGGAAATTCCATGCATCCAAACTTACTCGTCATTCACATTCAACCAGATGAAGGCATTACCCTTCACCTGAACGCTCGCAAGCTTGATGGCGGTACATTTGCAAAGCCGATTAAGCTCGACTACCAAACAAACTATAACGACATCATGAACACACCAGAAGCCTATGAAAAGCTGATTCATGACTGCTTGCTAGGCGATGCTACGAACTTTGCTCACTGGGATGAAGTGGCGCTTTCTTGGAACTTTGTGGATCCGATTTCTGAGAAATGGGCAGAAAACAAAACATTAAAACCAAATTATCCTGCTGGTTCTATGGGACCGAAAGAAGCCGATCAGCTTCTAGAAAAAGATGGGTATCATTGGTGGAATATATAAAATGATATAAAAAAGAGCAGTCTCCCTTGGGGGTTCTGCTCTTTTTTTAACGTCCTGTTTTCGTAATTTCAACCGTTGAAAAGTCGAACTTATCATAGCGATGATGACTAAAGGAGTACTCAAACGGCCGGCCTGTGTTTAAATAAGCAACCTGCTCGACCTCTAGCACAGGATCCGTTGGGTCACAGCCTAAATATTGCTGGTCAAGCTCATCTGATTTAGCCGCTCTAATTTTCTTATGCGCTCCTGCCACTTTTAAATTCAAATCATTTGATATGTAGCCATAGATTGATCCCAATAGAACCTCTTCATCTATTCCCTTAATAAGATTGACGGGCATAAACGTTTTTTCTAATACGTATGGCTCCTCGTCCACAAGACGGAGACGGATGATGTCATAAATGGGTGTGGTGGAGTCTATGGATAGGTGGGCTGCCACCTCTTTGCTTGGAAAATGGACATCAAAGTGAATGATTTGAGTCGTGACGTTTTTATCCGCCATGACTTTTGTGAACCCTTTATTTTCATGTCCCGATACATTAATAGCCCCTTGATTGAGCGCTGCCTTCACAATAAATGTACCGTGACCTCTTTTTCTAAAGAGCAGACCTTCTGCTACGAGAAGATCGAGCGCACGCTTCATCGTCATTCGGCTGCATTGAAATTCAGCGGCAAGCGAGTTTTCATCTGGAATGGGTTGATCTTCTGGATAATATGCTGTTCCTATTCGTTTTCTGATTTCTTCTGAAATGAGTTCGTACTTTTTCATCTCACACCACCAACTGACTTGTTTTTTCATAGCTTCCTCTCATTCTACACTAAGCCTAGTGAGCTTAAAAGGTACCAGCCATTTTTGTTTCATCCACTTACCATCACATAAGAAAAATACTTGCCCTTTTCAAGGAAAGAGCAAGTATCTTGATTAAAAACCGTTATTTTCTGATACCGATTGAAACCAGTATCCACTTTTCTTAATTGTACGTTTTCCGTCTTCTTGAAGATCAACTGAGACAAATCCATAGCGATTCTTATAGGCATTCGACCATGACCAGTTATCCATAAACGTCCACAGATGATAGCCTTTTACATTACTTCCTTCTTGAATGGCTTGATGCACCCATTTAAGATGCTCAGAGATAAAGTCAATGCGGTAATCGTCATGAATCATTCCTTCTTCATCCTTAAACCGCTCTTCTCCTTCGACACCCATTCCATTTTCAGAAATAAAGCATTCAATATTATCATAGTCTGTTTGGACTTTTTTCAATATATCATAAATGCCTTTTTCATAGATTTCCCACCCGCGATACACATTCATTTTTCTTCCCGGCATGTCAAACGCATCAAAATAATGATTTGGCATAAATGGGGCATTTGGATGCGGCATATGCTCTTTCGCCTTCACTCTTCTTGGCTGATAATAGTTGATTCCAAGGAGGTCGACGGTATTCTCTCGAATGAGCTCAAGGTCTCCTTCTTCCATACTCGGCATAAAGCCTTCTTTCTTTAAGACCTCTACTAGTTTCTCTGGGAAATGTCCCTTCACCGCAGGATCTAGGAATGACCGGTTAAAGAAGGCATCCGCCATCTCAGCTGCTTCTACATCGCGTGGATTCTGGCTTCTCGGATAAGATGGGGTAAGATTGAGGATGATGCCAATCTTACCGCCTTGCTTCAGCTTTTTATAAGCCGCAATCGCCTTCGCATTTGATAAAAGTTCATGATAACCGACCTGTACAGCCTTTTGGAAATCAACTTCGTTTGGATAATGAAAGTTATACATATATCCGCCCTCTACAGGAACGATCGGTTCATTATGGGTAAACCATTTTTTCACCCGGTCGCCAAATAATTGAAAGCACAATTCTGCATAGCTCACATAATCATCTACTACCTGTCTGTTGACCCAGCCGCCTTTTTCCTGAAGTGCCATCGGCATATCGAAATGGTACAGGTTCACAAACGGTTCAATATCATGTGCAATCAATTCGTTGATCACATCATTGTAAAAAGATACTGCTTCTTCATTGACCGCACCTGTCCCTTCAGGCAAGAGACGTGACCATGAAATGGACAATCTGAATGAATTGTGCCCAATTTCTTTCATCAGACGAATATCCTCTTTATATTTTCGGTAAAATTGAGATGTCACGTTCGGTCCTACGCCATCAAAAAAACGAGTCGGCTCTTGCTCAAACCAATGATCCCAAATATTCGGTCCTTTTCCATCACCAGGGACGCTGCCTTCTGTTTGCGTGGCAGAGGCAGAAGATCCCCACCAGAAACCTTCTGGGAATGTATATGATTGCTTGTTATTTTCCATCGACATGTATTGAGTCTCCTTCACCTTTGATGTTGGTTGTCTTCGTTTTTTCCGTTGTGGTTATTTTTTCATTTTTCACATTCATACGGTCAATAAACTTCAGGAACGGGAACCAAATGACAAACACGATCATCAGATTAAACAGCTGAAGCAGACCACCCGCCAGTGAATTGGTTGCCATTATTCCGCTTATAAAGATCGGCACGGTCCAGGGAATATTCACGCCAGTCGGCGGTGGTACAATGCCTGATGCCATCGCAAAATAAGAAATACATGTAATAACCATTGGCGCCAAAATCCATGGAATGAGAATAAGCGGGTTCATGACAATCGGTAAACCGAAGATAATCGGTTCATTGACGTTAAATAATCCTGGTCCTAGGCCGAGCTTTGCTACCTGTTTTAATTGCTTACTTTTCAGGAAAATTAAAATCGTAAACACAACTGCTAGCGTCATACCGGTTCCGCCCATGCCAACCGTATAAATTTCGATAAACTGCTTGCTGATGATATTTGGAACCTCACCAGTTTTTGTATAGCTCTCTAGGTTTTGAATGGACAACGTATTCCAAATGGGGTCCATGACAGAGTTGATAATAATTTGGCCGTGAAGCCCAAAGAACCAAAGAATTTGTATAAAAAAAACAGCGATCAAGGTCGGAATGATACCGCTTCCAAGTCCGACAAGCGGTGCCTGAATCGCATGATAAATCAGGTCATGCATATTTGTTTTGAAGCCTTGTGTAATGATGATATTGATCAGTAAAAAGGTTGTGAGTGTCAAAGTAGCCGGGATCAGTGCAGCAAAAGACTTAGCAACAGCTGGCGGAACCCCCTGCGGCATATTGATGACAAATTTCTTTTGGACAAAATAACGATAAATTTCAGCAGACAAAAAGCCTGTGATCATGCCAAGGAACATCCCCTTTGCTCCTAAACGATCGACTGGAATCACGCCTGCAATAGATGCACCGCCTTCTTGTTCTAGTAAAAATGGTGTCAGAAGTAGGAAAGAGGCTAATGCAATCACTCCGCCAAATACTGCTTCCACATCATAGCTTTTCGATAAATAGTAGCCAATCCCAAATACAACAAACACACTCATAATGCTGATGGTCGCACTTGGCGCGATATTCAGTGCAGACTGGACGCCTTCCAGTGCGGTTTGACTCATGATTTTATCTAAAAATGGCAAATTCATTAGCACAACCATAATGGAACCAAAAATAGTAAGCGGGAACGCAAGCATAAAGGCATCCCGTAATACACCTAAATAGCGGTTGTTGTTCAGTCTCCCAGCAATTGGAACCAAAATAGCACTTATTTTATCAAACATTGGTTTCCCCCCTTGTTTACACCCTTTATTGTTTAAGTGATTGGAAAATCGGCAGGAGCTCTCCCACAAGCTCCTTGATCGTCATAGTCGACATTAAGTGGTCTTCGGCATGCATGAGCAATAAGGAGAAAGGCGTTTTCTCCCCGCCTGCCTCTTGCTGCACGAGTTGAAAATGGATGCCATGTGCATGACGTAAATCTTCTTCTGCTTCTTTCATAAGACCAAATGCCTCATCTTCTTGACCTTCTCGAAATTGTTTAAGAGATTGAAGCAATTTGCTGCGTGCATTACCGCTGTGTAAGATCAATTGAAAACTGACTTGTTCCTCCGTGAGCCCTTCAAGTGTTTTCTTTTCCATTCTTTACGATTCCTCCATCAATGTAACGGCTTGTTCATACGCTTTTTGTCCATCGGCAAGCCCGTACGCCTGCATATCGATGACCTCTACTGCAATCCCGTATTTTGTTGCTTCTTTTTGAAGATCCCCTTTTAAAAAGCTCATTTGCGGTCCAATTAACACAACATCCGCATTCGCCATTTCTTTTCTCGCTTGATCTTGCCCAACTGCCCAAATTTCTGCCTCGTCCCCTATTGAGTCGGCATGAGCCTTCATCTTTGTAACTAGTAAACTTGTAGACATTCCTGAACTGCATGCTAATAAAATACGTTTCATTTCTCTCACCCCATTGTTGTAATAAAAGCGCTTCCAGTTAATATTATATATTTTTATTTTTAAATGTCTAGACATTTATATCTATTTGTCTGTATTTTATATAAAAAAAGAGCGTATGTGTGTGTACGCTCTTTGCCTTTCTTCTTATCCTTTTCCTGCTTGGAAGCCAGGATATTTTGTCATGCCGCCGTCCACATAGAGTGTCAAGCCTGTGACGTAGCTTGCCTCTTTTGACGCCAGCCAGACAGCACATGCTGCCACTTCTTCAGGCTTTCCAATATAACCAATGGGGATCAGCTCGATCACACCTTTTTTCAATGCGGGATCATCGAATTTTTCAGCATTGATCGGGGTATCGATGGCGCCTGGTGCAATACTGTTTACACGAATTTTTTTAGGGGCATATTCTAGTGCCAGTGTTTCTGTCAGCAGCTTGGCGCCCCCTTTACTTGCTGCATAATGCACGAAATGAGGCCAAGGGATTTGCTGGTGAACAGACGACATATTGATGATTGATCCTTCTATTCCGTGATCTGTCATATACTTCAGTGCATCGCGGCAGCCGAGAAACATACCCGTTAAATTGGTCGACATGACTTTGTTCCAATTATCTAGCGTCATTTCGGTAGAAGGCACTTCATTTTCAATGCCTGCGTTATTGATCATGACATCAAGACTGCCAAATGTATCAACGGCTTTATCAATCATCGCCTGCATATCCTCTTCCTTTGAGACATCTCCCTTGATTTTCACAGCCTGTCCGCCATTTTTTTGAATATCCGCAATGGTCTCATCTGGACTTTCTTGATCTGAGAAATAATTGATCACCACATTGGCTTTTTCTTGTCCAAACCGGCGCGCCATCGCTTGACCTATTCCTGTACCAGCTCCTGTAATCAGGACTGTTTTCCCTTCTAAATCTGGATACATTCGTTTACCCTCCTATTTTGTAAAACCTAGCAGCACGCCGCCTGCAATGATCATCAAGCAGCCTGCAATGACAAAGCTTGTTCTGGATGCTTTCTCTTTTAATAAGTAAATGCCGCCTAATGTCGAGATAACGATCCCTGTCTGCGACATCGAAAAACTTACGGCGACACCAATGAGCGGAATAGCCAAAAGAAGTCCGAGATTTCCTGTCGACCAAACAAGGCCGGCAATGATATTTCTAAACGTATATTTACTAAACGGGTGCTGCTTGAGACTAATCGCCAAGGATGAAAGCAGCATGCCGACCGATTGCGGAACGAGGGCAGACCAGCCATCAATATGAAACCATCTCAAAATAACAACATATCCGACATAGCCAACGGTTGAGATGAGCAGAATCATGATCCCTTTTTTGAAATTGCCTCCACCGTTCCCGCCGCCATTCTTTTTTTGACCGAGCGATGTCAGCACAACACCTGCAATAATCAGTAAAATGGCACAAGAACCAATGAGTATGACCGTCATCGTTTGCCATTCTTTGAAGACTAAGACGCCAAATAAAGTAGTGCTCACAAGCTGCATGCCCGTTGATAAAGGAACCGCCTTCGAGACTCCGAGAAACGCAACACTTGAAAGCTGATTCATTTGTCCAATGCTCCAAAAGATGCCTGAAATGACAGAAACCGCAAAAATAAGCGGTGTCAGCTCTGGCATTTTGATAAAGAAGGCTGCAATTGAAAAGAGAAATGCGCCAAGCGTTATACCGAGGGTTTGCTGGTATGCATTCCCGCCAAGTTTGACACTGATGAGAACAATACTTCCCCAAAATATCGCTGGGAGAAGTGCATATAAAATGCCCACTTCGACCCCTACTTTCTTTTCTTTTTTACATAGCATCCCTCTTTTTCGCATTTTTAGCCGAAAAGATGTAAACACAAAAAAACCTTACCAAAGGGTAAGGTTTCAGATTGTTGACAAAGGGCTAAAATGTTCTTAATTTTAGCCCTTTGTCTTCTTTTCAGTCGTTCTATATTTATTTCATCCATTCTGTATGGAAGATGCCTTCTTTATCTGTGCGCTCATACGTATGTGCACCGAAATAGTCACGCTGCGCTTGAATTAAGTTCGCTGGCAGGACGGCTGTGCGATAGCTATCGAAGTAAGCAAGTGCACTTGACAATGAAGGAACAGGAACTCCTTGCTCCACTGCAAGTGAAATGACTTTACGAAGAGATGATTGATAGCTTTGAGCAATATCCTTAAAGTAAGGATCAAGCAATAGGTTTTTCAGTTCTGGGTTACGGTCATATGCTTCTTTAATTTGTTGTAAGAAGGCTGCACGAATGATACATCCACCACGGAAGATCATTGCAATTTCACCGTATTTTAAATCCCAGTTATACTCATCAGATGCTGCTTTCATTTGCGCAAAACCTTGTGCATATGAGCAGATTTTACTCATGAATAGGGCTTTTCTAACCGCTTCGATCAGCTCTTGTTTATTCTCTGCTGATTGCGCTGGCTTAGGACCTTCGATTAATTGGCTTGCTTCAACACGCTCATCTTTCATTGCTGAAATGTAGCGCGCGAAAACAGACTCAGTAATGATTGGAAGCGGCACACCTAGATCAAGAGAACTTTGGCTCGTCCATTTTCCAGTTCCTTTTTGCCCAGCTTTATCTAAGATGACATCCACAAGCGGCTGGTTTGTTTCTTCATCCACTTTTGTGAAAATATCAGCTGTAATTTCGATTAAATAGCTGTCAAGCTCGCCTTTATTCCATTCTGAGAATACTTCATGAAGCTCCTCTGCTGACAATCCAGCCACATGCTTCAAGATAAAGTATGATTCAGAAATCAATTGCATGTCTCCGTACTCGATGCCGTTATGGACCATTTTGACATAATGTCCTGCTCCATCTGGGCCGATATACGTTGTACATGGCTCGCCATCTACTTTCGCAGAGATCGCTTCTAAAATTGGTTTCACTAGCTCATGCGCTTCTTTTTGACCGCCAGGCATGATCGATGGACCTTTTAGCGCACCTTCTTCACCGCCAGAAACACCTGTACCAATGAAGTGGATACCACTTTCCGCAAGCTCTTGATTACGTCTTTGCGTATCCTTGTAATATGTATTTCCACCATCAATTAAGATGTCACCTTTTTCTAGGTGAGGAAGTAATGATTGAATGGTTGCATCCGTTGCTGCACCAGCTTTTACCATTAAAAGAATTTTACGCGGTGTTTCAAGCGACTGAACAAATTCTTCGATGCTGTATGTGCCTACAACGTTTTTCCCTTTTGATTCTTGAAGAAATTCTTCCGTTTTGCTGCTAGATCTGTTATAAACGGACACGGAGAACCCGCGGCTTTCAATATTAAGGGCAAGGTTTTTCCCCATAACGGCTAGTCCAACCACACCGATTTGTTGTTTTGACATAATTCTGACGTCCCTTCTAACACACTATATTGATTACTGCTGAAATGATGTACCCTTTGAAATTACCACAACACCACCTCTTTTATCAAGTTTTCAGGCTAGTCATTTCCTTTTTCGTCCTGAAAAAAGTCTTTATTAAAACTTGTTCCACTTGTTTTGCTCTCTTTTTCCTTGATGGTCATCCCTCTTTGAACGAGTGATTTTCCATACTTTTCTTTCAGTCCTTCTAAAACGGTTTGAAGAGGCTCTTCTTTTGCATCTTCTGTATAGGAAAATAAATCAAGCTGTTTAACGGCTGCTTTTCGTTCTACAAGGTCTGTCCCCGTCACACCTAAGAGTCTCACAGGCTGATCATTCCAATGTTTAAGGAATAACTGCCTTGTTGCCTCAAATAAGTCTTCCTTCCGATCGGTCGGATTCGTGAGGGTGACACTTCGCGTGATATTTTTCCAGCTTGCGTACCGAATCATGATGAGCAGCCGATTGGCCATCACTTCTTTTCTCCTTAACCTTGCACTCACAGATTGTGACAGCTTATCAATTAACGCGACAAGTTCATCTGGATCGTCAGAATCATGAGGAAGGGTTGATGAATTACCGACAGATTTAAATTCGTATATCCTTTCTGGGTCCACGATGCCGTCATGTTCACCATTCGCCTTTTGCTTTAATCTCGGTCCATTGATACCCAGTAATTCCTTTAGTGTATACTCATTTGCTTTCGCTAAGTCTTCAATGGTATGAATGCCAATCGTTTTCAATTTATCAGCCGTTTTTTGTCCAACTCCGTGCATGTCACCCGCTGGCAGCGGCCATAGCATTTGGGGTACATCTCGTTTACGCAAAATGGTGATGCCCATTGGTTTTTTCCAATTAGACGCCATTTTCGCTAAAAATTTATTCGGTGCAATGCCAATACTTGAAGGAAGCATGAGCTCCTCTACAAGCCTCGTTTGAATATCATGAGCCGTTTTCACCGCATGCTCGGCATATGGCGTATGCGTTAAATCAATATAGCCCTCGTCAATGGATACGGGTTCGACTAAATCGCTGTATTCTCTTAGTATCGTAAACATCTCTTGTGAGGAGCTTCGGTACCGGTCAAAGTTTGGTGTACGGACAATCAGCCCCGGACAAAGCCGCTTCGCTTCCCATAACGGCATCGGGGGCTTTACACCTAGCGCTCTTGCCTCGTAGCTGCACGTGACCACAATCCCTTTACGCTCTTTCGCATTTCCGCTAATGGCTAAAGGTTTCCCTCTCAAAGAAGGATCATACGCCATCTCGACTGATGCATAAAAACTATTCATATCAATATGAAAAATGATTCGACCCTTCCTTTGAGAATCAGCCATTTGCCTGCCTCCTAAATCTATCGACTTGATGTTTGTTCCAATAGACATTTCATATGGTGTATAGTACACTGTGAGTAATGAAATGGATGTGATAATCATGATTATTGATACATTCAATGAAGTCTTTTTCCTTGTTGAATTCTTTACGATTATTCTTCCAGCGCTGACGGCCATCGGCATTGCTTTTTTATTAAAAGACTGCCGTATGAACGAACACCTCGGTGGACATCGTTTGGAAGAGTTGGACGCATCTTTATTGAATCGAACAGACTTTCTGTTTATCATATATGATCGCATTACAACTTGGATTAGTAAAGTCATTCGAATGAAACAATCATCAAACGATGATGAAGACCATTCGCTTCCTCTCTCTAATTAATTTTTTAAAAATGAGGAGGAAACGAATTGAAACGTTTATTAACGATTTGTACGACTTTATGTTTAATGATGATTGCCTCACCTGCTTTTGCAGCGAGTGGGCAAACGAATACGAGCTCTGATGGGTTTTTCCATCATTATTTTGTCCAGCCTTTTTCTGAGCTGATCATTTGGCTTGCGAACTTCTTCCATGATGATTATGGTTTATCGATTATGTTCGTGACCTTGATCGTCCGTCTGCTAATTTTCCCTCTTTTTGCGAACCAATTTAAGAAGCAAAGAGTCATGCAGGAGAAAATGGCACTAGTGAAGCCTCAAATTGACGAAATTCAAAACAAATTGAAGAAAACGAAAGAACCTGAAAAACAAAAAGAACTACAAATGGAAATGATGAAAGTATACAAAGAGAACAATGTGAACCCGCTGGCAATGGGCTGTCTGCCTATGCTGATTCAAATTCCAATTGTTCTTGGCTTTTACTCAGCGATCCGCTCAACACCTGAGATCGCAACACATTCGTTCCTATGGTTTAACTTAGGACAAACCGATCTATTGGTCGCGATCTTTGCAGGCGCTATGTATTTCTTGCAATTTTATGTTACGCAAAGGTTTGCGAAGCAATCAGGCACCCAGACAGAGGCTGCGCTGAAGCAAGCCAAAGTGATGGGCATGATTTTCCCAATCATGATGCTGTTTATTTCAATCAATGCACCCGCTGCCCTTCCTTTATACTGGATGACAAGCGGATTATTACTCACAATCCAAACGATTATTTTAAATGTCATGTACCAAAAATCAAAATCAAAAAAAGCTGAGGCAAACGACCAAGCTAGCCCAGCTGCTGAATAAAAATAATCCCCTTATCATTTGATAAGGGGATTATCTTTATGCCAATTCTTCTTTTAACCGTTCTGGCAATTGATCGAGATCCTCAATTCTCCCAAGGAACTTATTCGGGTCCACTTGTAAAATCATCTTGTTCTCTCTCTCCACAACGCCGAAAAAATATTCAGAGGCTTTCGTGTTCATATGAAATGGCTTGATCTCGCTTAGCTCGATATCAATAATATCTTTTGCATCCGAGACAAGACAGCCTACCATTTGTCCGTTTAATTCAAATAGCAACACCTTGGACTGTTCGTTCACATCAAGAGGCTTTCCGTGAAGCATCACGCCTGTGTCACTGACAGGAATGACCTCTCCCCTTAAAGACATGAGTCCTTTTATTTCTTTAGGAAGGTTCGATACTTCTTGTAAATAAGGGACCTTCTCAATCGAACGAATATGCTCTACACTGATGCCAAAATCCTCTTGCCCCACTTGGAAAATAATGATTTTTTGCGTGCTCACAGAGTCTCCTGCCTTTACGATGGATTTGTCGTTTCTTCGATAATGGCGAGAACCATTTCAGCTGTTTTGACTAATTCTTCAATCGGCATTTTCTCATTTTTCGTATGAATATCTTCATATCCAACAGCTAGGTTGACAGTTGGGACGCCGTTTCCTGCAATGACGTTTGCATCACTGCCTCCGCCGCTCGTCTGTAGTTCTGATGGACGGCCAATTTTTGCAGCCGCTTTTTTCGCCACTTCTACGACTTGATCGCCGTGAGAGAATTTGAAGCCTGGATACATGATGTCAATGTGTACATCGGCACTTCCGCCCATTTCTTTAGCGGTTTTTTCAAAGGCTTCTTTCATCTTCGCTACTTGGGCTTCCATTTTTGCAGGTTCTAAAGAGCGTGCTTCCGCAAGGATATCGACTTGATCGCACACAATATTCGTTTGCGTTCCGCCTTCAAAACGACCGATATTCGCCGTTGTTTCTTCATCAATTCGGCCAAGCGGCATACTAGCAATGGCTTTTGATGCAATGGTAATCGCAGACACACCTTTTTCAGGCGCGACACCTGCGTGAGCTGTTTTCCCGTAAATGGTTGCGCGTACTTTTGCCTGTGTTGGCGCTGCAACGATAATGGTTCCGACCTTGCCATCTGAATCAAGGGCATAGCCGTATGCCGCTGTCATCAACTTCGGATCTAACGCTTTTGCTCCGACAAGTCCTGATTCCTCACCTGCTGTGATGACAAATTCAATCGTTCCATGCGGTAAATTCTTCTCTTTCAGCACACGGATCGCTTCAAACATTGCCGCAAGTCCTGTCTTATCATCAGCACCAAGAATGGTTGTTCCATCTGTTTTCACATAGCCGTCTTCAATGACTGGTTTTACGCCATTGCCCGGAACAACTGTATCCATATGAGACGTGAAATAGATGGTATCAGCCTCTTGAGTGCCTTCCAGTGTACAGATGAGGTTGCCTGCACCGTGGCCTGTTTTCGCTTTTGAGTCGTCTTCCACCACTTTTAGTCCAAGCTGCGAGAATTTTTCTTTTAAGACTTCCACAATTTTCTCTTCGTGTTTTGTTTCCGAATCAATCTGAACTAGTTCTAAAAATTCGTCTAGTAAACGTTTTTCATTGATCATGATGATGCTCCTCCTCTTATAGCGGCATGTTGCCATGCTTTTTTAACGGTCTATCTTCTTCCTTCCTGCGAAGCAAATCAAATGAGCGAATCAATCGTTCTCTCGTTTCAGACGGCATGAAAATATCGTCTATCAGCCCTGCCTGAGCCGCTTTGAATACACTTGGCTCCGTTTCAACCTTGCGCGAAGCAGGATGAACGATTTCGTCAGCGAACGTTTTCCCCATGACATCAATTTCTGCCGCTGGCCATGCATAAACAAAGTCAGCGCCTAATCCCTTGCTATTCATTGCGACATACGCACCGCCATACGCCTTTCTTAAAATCACCGTGATTTTTGGAACGGTCGCTTCAGCGTACGCATATAAAAGCTTTGCGCCGTGACGGATAATTCCCGCATGCTCGGCTTTCTCACCTGGTAAAAAGCCGGGGACGTCTACAAGTGTTAAGAGCGGAATATGAAACGCATCGCAAAATCGAATAAACCTGGCCGCTTTATCAGCAGCATCAAGGTCAAGGCTTCCTGCCAGCACCTTTGGCTGATTGGCAACTATACCAATTGAAGCCCCTTGTAATCTGGCAAACCCTGTGACGATATTTTTTGAGAAACAAGGCTGTGTCTCAAAGAATGAGCCTGAATCGATGATCGCTGTCACCACTTGTTTGACATCATAGGTGCGTGATGGATCCTTCGGCAAGATGTTGCCTGGGTCAGCTGCGTCTTGCTTACTCGTTTCAGCGTCCATGACAGTCTGTTGTTTCGTTGGTATGTACGTTAAAAGTGTTCGAACCGCTTTTAACACGTCTTTCTCATCTTTGCCAGTATAGTGCACATTCCCGCTTGTCTGATGCTGAACACTTGCACCGCCAAGACGGTCAGGACAGACCGTTTCTCCTGTTGCCTTTTCTATGACTTTCGGACCTGTTAAAAACATATGAGCTGTCTGTTCTGTCATGAACACAAAATCAGTCAAGGCAGGAGAATAGACTGCTCCTCCAGCACAAGAGCCTAAAATAACGGATATTTGCGGGATTTGACCTGAGTACAGCACATTCCGTTTAAAAATCTGTCCGTATCCTTCTAATGATACCACACCCTCTTGAATTCTCGCACCACCTGAGTCTTTTAGACCGATGACCGGCATCTGATTTTTAGCTGCGAGATCCATTAGAGAAGCAATTTTTTTGGCATGTATTTCGCCTAAAGACCCTCCATGCACTGTTGCATCTTGTGCATAAACACATACCGGCTTTCCATGAATGAGTCCAGTTCCAGTGACGACGCCATCACCGACATGCTCTGACATGCGGCCTGTTGCAAATCCTTGAATTTCCATGAAACTGCCCCCGTCAAGAAGTTCATGCAGCCGCTGACGAACCGTTAGTTTTCCTTTGTTCCGGTGCGCAGCTGCACGTTTCACGCCGCCGCCCATGAATGCTTTTTCGCGCCATTTAGCCAAGTCATTGAACGATTCATTCATTGCCATGTTCCTCTCCTTTCAAGGGCTCGCACAATTCGAATAACACACCGGACGTTTCTTTCGGTGAAATAAAAGCAATCCGCTTCCCGCTCGCGCCTATCTGTGCTGATTGTTGGAGAAGCTCCACGCCAAGATGATCAAGACAGTTAAGGTCCGCCTGTATGTCACCTGACTTTAGCGCAATATGATGGAGTCCCTCTCCTCTTTTTGTTAAAAAGGTATGTAGTTTGCTGCTACCGGACATCGGTTCAATTAATTCAATGTGCACATGATCAAGTGAAGCGAAGGACGCTTTAATCTCCTGCTCAGGAATCTCTTGTATGTCTGAAAAATGCCAGTTAAACAGCTGTTGAAGAATTCGAGATGTGTTTTTTATAGAAAAGACCGCAATGGCAATATGGTCGATTTGATTCATCCGTTCACTTCCTTTGTTGATCACTTGTCGCATTTGAAAAAACGAGCTAGAATAAAGAAAGGTGCGTTCGTCGCAAAAAATCTTCGGTTATAGGGGTGCGATATGTCTCAGAAAATGATGAAATTCATGGTATTGCTCATGATTAGCCTGCTGCTAATATCTTCACTTTTAGCAGGAGCCGCAACCTTTTTATAAGGTTTCAATAAAAGCAGACAAGCAGGTGATTCGTTCAATCAACGAATGGCCTGTTTGTCTTTGGCAAGCTTTTCAAATGAATCGGTTGATGTTGTAATCCACACTTTTGTCCCAACCGGAAGCTGGTCAAATAGAAGCTCTACATCTTGATTATGAAGTCTCACACAGCCTGCCGTGATAAATTTCCCTATCGATGTTTCGTCACTCGTCCCATGAATTCCGTATGTTCTACCATCTGTTCCTCGTGCATCAAATCCAATCCATCTTCTGCCAAGAGGGTTATTCTTCGCACCGCCTTCGATATTCTTTTTTCTGTAATAGGGATCTTTCGCTTTGATCATAATGGTGAATTCCCCTTCTGGCGTTAAATCTGTCGTTTTCCCTGTTGAAGCAGGATATATTTTTTGGATTTGACCTTGATCAATATAGGCAAGTTCATTTGTTTGTTTATTAATAATGACATATGGGTCTCCTGGAAGCGGGTTTTGTCCGAGTGGCCAGATAGGTGAAAGGGACATAGTCAATACGGTATAAAATAAAAGACGCATAGGCTCCTCCTTTTTCATTAGATTGACCAATGAAGGAGGAACTCATGCGTCTCTATTCTTTCATCCCTTTAAAATAGCTTTTCAATACTAAATATTGTTCCATTTCTCCGAGGAAATGAAACAGTGCAGCTCTTGCCTCAAACTCTTCTCTTGTTTGCGGCAGCGGTAGCTTATCGAACTCTTCTTTCATATCAATGAGGCGCCTTAAAAACTTATGCGCCGTGTTCCCTGGGTGAATATGTTCGCGTAAGTCTCTAATGTATTCTGCAATGATTTGTCCATGCTCTGTTGTAATGGAAATGGACGTGATCTTCGGAAGCACACGCTCGATGATTTCGAACTGCTTTTGCCTCATATTGAAATAATGATAATACAGGTTTTCATGTCTTAAGACATGGTTTTCAACATCACGATATGCGAGAGCTTTCGCTTCTTTAATCAATTGATGTGTCTCTGGTATTTCTTTGCCTGTCCAGTCTTGTTTCCCTGTCATTAAGTATTGCTCGATTTCTTCAAAAATTTTTGCAAAGTTGTCTTCAATCTGTTCGCTGTAGCGTTTGAGCTTTTTATCGACACTTGGCATATACAGGTTCATGATAAGTGCCACGCCAACACCAATCGTAATCAGCAGCAGCTCATTCCAGATGAGGTGAAGGGTAATCCCGCCCGACATGTATAAATGGAGGATGATGACTGAACTTGTGACAATTCCTTCTTTAATGCGGAGCAATACGGTTGTCGGAATAAAGACAAGCAGCATCAGACCAATCACAAAAGGATGATACCCAATCAGATCGAAAAATAGATAAGAAAATAAAATGGCAAGACTGCATGCGGCAAAGCGGGCGCCTGATGCAAGAAGCGACCGTTTCTTTGTCACCTGAATACACAGAATCGTAATAATCCCGGCAGCGGAATAATTTTGAAGGCCAAGCAGTTGCGCAATATAAATGGCGATCGCTGTTCCTAATGCTGTTTTCAGCGTTCGGTAGCCGATTTTAAACATGATATGAGTCACTCTTTTCTGTCTTGTTTCTATTCACTTATTGTGAAATGATGAACTTTTTTACTTTCCCCATTATAATCAAAAAAAGAAGGAGATGTTAAGTCTCCCTCTCTTTTTTCTTTATAATATTTTTTGTAAGAAGTCTTTCGCGCGCTGTGACGACGGTGATTCAAAGAATTGCACAGGGTTTGCATCCTCTACAATTTTCCCATCGTCCATAAAGATCACGCGGTCAGCCACTTCTTTTGCAAAGCCCATTTCATGTGTGACGATCACAAGTGTCATACCAGATTGAGCTAGCTCTTTCATGACCTCTAGCACTTCCTTGACCATTTCTGGATCTAGTGCAGATGTTGGCTCATCAAACAGCATGATGTCTGGTGTCATTGCAAGCGCACGTGCAATTGCGACACGCTGCTTTTGACCACCTGACAAGCGGTTCGGAAAATCATCTTTTTTCTCTAAAAGTCCTACCTTTTTCAGCAGATCTTCAGCTTGTTTGATGCTGTCTTCCTTCGATTGATTCTTCACATTCATTGGCGCATATGTGATATTTTCCAGCACCGTTTTATGCGGGAACAGGTGAAAATGCTGAAACACCATTCCGATGTTCTCACGCACTTTGAGTGCATTGGTTTTTGGGTTTGTGATTTCGGTATCCTGAATCGTAATGACACCAGAAGTCGGCTTTTCGAGCAAGTTGATGCAGCGAAGAAACGTCGATTTTCCTGAACCAGATGGTCCAATGACTGCGACAACTTCCCCTTCTTTAATGGTGGTGTCGATCCCTTTTAATACTTCATTTTTGCCAAAAGATTTTGTGAG
The DNA here is from genome assembly GCF_038005165.1 of Bacillus sp. FSL K6-2431. NCBI lineage: Bacteria > Bacillati > Bacillota > Bacilli > Caryophanales > Bacillaceae > Bacillus > Bacillus sp. FSL K6-2431. The sequence continues at coordinate 59,229 of NZ_JBBOSQ010000002.1, forward strand.
TTTCTCTATGTTAATCATTTGATTTTAACTTCCTTTCCACCGATTTGCCGACAAAGGTGAGAACAAGCACGATGACATAATAGATGAGACCCGCAAAAATAAGCGGTTCAAGATAATTATACGTGACGGCACCTGCTTGATAGGCTCGTCTCATGACATCTCCCAGTCCAATCACTGTCACAATAGCAGATTCTTTTGTCAGTGTAATCGTTTCGTTCACAAGTGCAGGTGAAATATTTTTAAATGCCTGCGGAAGCAATAAGTCCTTCATCATTTTAGCATAAGGGATGCCTAAAGCAACGGCTGCTTCTTTTTGACCTTTATCAATGGCATTAATACCAGCACGAATAATTTCAGATACGTAAGCCGCAGAGTTTAGTGAAAATGCCGCTACAGCAGCCCAGTATTGATCGATTTGGAACCCGATAAGCTGAGGCAGACCGAAATAAATAATGAGCAATTGAAGCACAAGCGGTGTGCCTCGGAAGATGGATGTATAAAAATCTGCAAGCCAAATGAGCGGCTTAAATACACTAATTTTGCAAAGCGTTAATAAAATCCCTAAAATAAATCCAAGAAAAAGTGATACCACTACAATAGAAAGTGTGACCTTAAGCCCTTCTAAAATAAAGGGCATCTGAGGTATTACATCTTTAAAATCTAACATGACAGTCTCCTTTTTTATGCCTTCATACGAAATCAAAAAATAAAACAGGAAAAAAGTTCAACATGAGTTGAACTTTTCAGCGCTTTCTACTGAATTTTCGTGAATGACGCTGATCCTTTTCCTGACTTATTTTTCATCAGCAAACCATTTTTTAATTAATTTATCAAGTTCGCCATTGTCTTGCATTTCTTTTAATGATTTATTAAATTTAGCTGTTAAGTCGCTATTTTTCTTGAATGCAATGGCTGAACCTTCATTTGAACTATTCAATCCAAATGCTTGGAAGTCTTTTTCTTTTTTCAAATAACCAGCAGCTACTTTATCTTCAATAATGGCTGCATCAAAACGACCTGCTTTGATTTCTTGAATGATATCTGAGATTTTATTACGGTCTTCCACTTTTAAGTTATATTTCTTTTGCAAACCGTTTGCTTCATCCTGCTGGATTGAACCTAATTGAACGCCGACTGTTTTATCTTTTAAGTCTTTCTCTGTTTTCATCCCGCTAGATTTCTTTGAGACAACTAAGTTTTTTGCATTGTAATAAACATCAGAGAAATCTAATTGTTTTTTGCGTTTTTCTGTAGGGGTCATGCCTGCTAGGACAATATCAGCTTTGTTTGTTTTAAGGGCGGATACAAGGCTTGCGAAATCCATATCTTGAATTTCTAGCTTGTAGCCGTTCTTTTTCGCTAGTGCTGTTGCAAGATCAACATCAAAACCGACAATTTTATCTCCGTCTTTTGATTCAAATGGCGGATAATCTGCTGATGTCGCCATAACGAGTGTTTTGTCATCTCCTGATGCGTTTGAATTATTAGAAGAAGTTCCGCAAGCTGCGAGTGCAGCTGCAAGACCAGCTGTCATAAGTAATAATAACCACTTTTTCATAAGATAGTGCCTCCTAGTATTTAAAATCATGTATTGTTTTGAATATTTATTCACTATAATGTATTTTAAACACTTTCTTTTTAAGATGCAATAGTATTTCGCTAAAATTATTTTGATTCAATGGTCTTATAAAACAAAAAGCAGACCGATCTAAAGACCGGACTGCTTTATATGTCATCATTCAAACGTCACATGTTAAATTTCTTTGCAATGCTCATCGAATGCAGCTTGAAGCTTTGACACGACTTCCATTGGTTCGTGCCCTTCAATTTCATGACGTTCGACCATTTTAATGATCTTTCCATCTTTTAATAATGCAAAGGATGGTGAAGATGGCGGGAAGCCTTCAAAATATTCACGGGCTCTTGCGGTTGCCTCTTTGTCTTGTCCAGCAAACACTGTCAGCAATTGATCTGGTCGCTTATCGTAATGAACAGAATAGCCTGCAGCTGGTCTTGCAATACCGCCAGCACATCCGCATACTGAATTCACCATCACAAGTGCCGTGCCTTCTTTAGACAGGGCTTCATCCACTTCTTCAGCTGATGTAAGCTCATTATAGCCAGCCTGTTTGATCTCTTCTCTCGCTTGTTTCACAATATCATTCATAAATAAATTAAAATCAATATTCATTGTCCGTCCACTCCTTTAGCATGCCAAAACCATTTTAACAACATCATATCAAGGAAAACGCCTGCGGGCAAATGTGTTGTCTTCTCATTCCCCACTTTTTCTGAACATCGTTTATACGCCGCGAAATTGGGGAAAAGTGATGATAAAGAGATGAAAGGGAGAACTGCGTGATGGCACAATTCAAAAAAGCGATGCTCATTTATAATGGAAATGCTGGACAAAAAAACATGGAAAAAGTTCTCGGACAAACAGTACCTCTTCTTTCTCTACATATTGATGAACTCATTCTTAAACCAACAAAGCAGGCAAATGATGCTTATGAATTCTGTCGTACAATTGATGAGACGATAGAATTGCTTATCATATTAGGTGGAGATGGAACTGTGCATGAATGTATGAATGGCATCGGTGGTTTAGAAAAAAGGCCAGCTGTAGCGATTTTACCAGGCGGGACATGCAATGACTTTTCTAGAACGCTTGGTATTCCGCAACAAATGCAGAAAGCCGCTCAAATGATTGTAGACGGCGTAGAAAAAAAGGTCGACTTAATCAAAGCAGGAGATCGATACTTGTTAAACTTTTGGGGCATCGGGCTGATTGCAGACACATCCAACAATATTAATGACAAGGAAAAAGCCGTACTCGGTAAAATAAGCTACTTCACAAGTGCCTTGCGCACCTTACAGCAAACAGATCCTTTTCACGTACGAATTGAAACAGAGGAGGAAAGCTGGGAAGAGGACGCTGTCATCGTTCTTGTCATGAATGGACATTTCATCGGGACAAATAAAATTGATTTGCCGAGTGCAGCGATTGATGATGGTAAAGCAGAAATCTTAATTTGCAGAAATACGAGCTTCTCTGCTCTAAAAGAAATCTTTTCTATGAACCGGGAAGAGCTGGAGGATTTCACCGGCGATCTGTCTCTCATTCAAGCATCCAATATTCAGATTCACACAAAAGAGGAAATGGATGCTGATACAGATGGCGAAGTGTACATGACAGCCCCTGCTTTTTTAGAAGTGTTAAAACAACATTTGACCTTTATTGTTCCAGCAGAATAAAGAAAACGCCCGAGATCATTCTTTTTCGGGCGTTTTTTTGATATAGCGTCTGTATAAATATTCAAGTGCATAGCCAAGCAGCGTCCCGGCAAGAAGAGAAATTCCTAAGAGGCTATTCGCTGCTCCTTTAAATCCACCGACAATCAGCAAGCAATACAAAACTTGAATAATTGAAACGATTGATATGATCAGTAGTAATCTTTCAGGATGATTGCGTGATTTAGAAATATATCGAAGAAAAGCGAACGCAATTGCTGTGATAAACATGAGTCCAATCGTTAAAAACGCAAAAAAGTCTAGTCCAGACATACCATCGCTCCTTTCTCATCATGTGGAAATCCCCCTCTCCTTAGCGGGAGGGGGACATTCTTGTTTTAGTAAACAGATGTTTGCTCATCAATGCCTTCAAGGATTTGTTTAATCCGTTGAAGGAATCTGCCGCATACAAGACCATCAAGAACTCTGTGATCTAATGAGAGACAAAGGTTGACCATGTCTCTTGCTGCAATCATACCATTTACAATCACCGGACGCTTCACGATCGATTCTACTTGTAAAATCGCCGCTTGCGGATAATTGATGATTCCCATAGATTGTACAGAACCAAATGATCCCGTGTTGTTTACAGTGAAGGTGCCGCCTTCCATGTCACTTTGCTTCAGCGTACCTTGTCTCACCTTGGAAGCAAGCTCATGAATTTCCTTGGCGATGCCTTTAATCGTTTTTTCATCTGCATCCTTAATCACTGGAACAAAAAGAGCGTCATCAGTCGCAACAGCAATCGAGACATTGATCGCTTTCTTTTGCACAATTTTATCTCCAGCCCACATGCTGTTCATTTCTGGGAATTCCTTTAAGCCCTGAGCCACTGCTTTGACAAAGAACGCAAAGAACGTCAAATTAAAGCCTTCTTTTGCTTTAAATTGGTCCTTGAGCTGATTTCTTCTAGTCACAAGGTTTGTCACATCAACTTCCATCATCGTCCATGCATGCGGAATTTCATGTTTGCTTCTCAGCATATTTGCCGCAATCGCCTGTCTGATTGGCGTGACTGGCACTTCAACATCACCAGGCATTGTAGAGATGGAAGGCGCCGCTTTTGGTTTTGATGGCTGCACAGGCTCTGGCTTGACCGCCTGTTCATTGCCAGGTGCTGTCTTCTCTTGCATGCCGCCGTTTTCAATGAGCTGAAGTAAATCTTTTCTTGTGATTCGTCCGCCTGCTCCCGTTCCTTGCACTGCCGCTAAATCAATGCTGTGCTCATCTGCTAACCGAAGGACTGCTGGAGAGTAGCGTTTCTTTTGACTTTGATTCTCTTTTGTTTGATCTGCTTCAGGTGCTTCACTTTGCTCAGGTGCCGCTTCTTCTTTCGCACTCTGCTGTGAGCTACCTTCTACTTCAATTTCACAGAACACTTCTCCTACTTGCAGTGTATCGCCTTCTTCAGCCGATAGCTTTGTAATCGTTCCTGTAAAAGATGACGGGACTTCTGCGTTCACTTTATCCGTCATAACTTCCGCAATAGGATCGTATTTATTCACATGATCGCCAGGTGAAACGAGCCATTTGCTGATGGTTCCTTCTGTTACACTTTCACCTAACTGAGGCATTTTCATTTGTTCAATTGCCACTTGAAACCCTCCTCTTTCTTAAAACGCCGCTAGCTCTCTCATTTCAGCTTCAACCTTATCTGGGTTGACCATGAAGAATTTTTCCATCGTCGGTGCATAAGGCATTGCCGGGATTTCTGGTCCGGCTAGACGTTTGATTGGTGCGTCTAAATCAAATAAGCAATGCTCTGATATGATCGCCGCTACCTCACTCATGATGCTGCCCTCTTTTGTATCTTCCGTTAAAAGAAGCACTTTGCCTGTTTTTGATGCCGCTTCAATAATGGCTTCCTGATCAAGCGGGTACACTGTTCTCAAATCGAGAATATGCGCAGAAATGCCATCTTTTGCAAGGCGGTCTGCTGCTTGCAACGCAAAATGGACGCAGAGGCCATATGTAATGACCGTGATATCATCGCCTTCACGTTTCACATCTGCTTTTCCAATAGGGAGTGTGTAATCCTCTTCAGGTACTTCTCCTTTAATGAGACGGTAGGCACGTTTGTGTTCAAAGAACAATACAGGATCTGGATCACGCACCGCAGCTTTTAAAAGACCTTTTACATCATAAGGCGTAGAAGGCATGACAATCTTCAAACCAGGCTGGTTGGCAAAAATCGCTTCAACTGATTGTGAATGATAAAGCGCTCCGTGAACTCCGCCCCCATAAGGTGCGCGGATGACCATTGGACAGCTCCAATCGTTATTTGAGCGGTATCTAATTTTCGCCGCCTCTGAAATGATTTGGTTAATTGCAGGCATGATAAAATCCGCAAATTGCATCTCAGCAATTGGGCGCATTCCATACATCGCTGCTCCAATCCCTACACCAGCAATGGCTGATTCTGCAAGAGGTGTATCCATGACGCGCGCTTCTCCGAATTGCTCATAGAGACCCGCTGTCGCTTTAAATACGCCGCCCTTTTTCCCGACATCCTCTCCGAGCACAAACACTTTCGGATCTCGCTCCATTTCTTCTTTCATCGCCAGTGTAATGGCGTCTATATATGACATAACAGGCATTTTTCTTCCCCCTTACTCCGCATACACGTAACGAAGTGCGCTTTCAGCATCAGCATAAGCAGCGTTTTCCGCTTCATCAGTGGCTTCGTTTACGATTTGCATGATTTCTTTTGTCATCTCTTCTTTCATTTCTGAAGTCATGACGTTTCCTTCGGTTAAATACGTTTCATATTGGATGAGCGGATCTTTCTTTCTCGCTTCGAGCACTTCTTCTTTTTCTCGATAGCTTGAATCATCGTCATCACTTGAATGCGCAGTTAAACGGTAAGAGATCGTTTCAATCAACGTTGGTCCTTCGCCTCTTGCTGCACGGTCTCTCGCTTCTTTGACAGCGGCATATACTTCAAGCGGATCATTGCCATCAACGGTTACGCCAGGCATTCCGTACCCAATCGCACGATCTGAAATGCGTTCACATGCTACTTGTTTGTCATACGGCACGGAAATCGCGTACTTATTGTTTTCACACATGAAAATAACAGGCAGCTTATGCACAGCAGCGAAGTTAGCACCTTCGTGGAAATCACCTTGGTTTGAAGAGCCCTCACCGAACGTGACAAAGCTGACAAAGTTTTTCTGATCTAGTCGTCCAGCAAGTGCAATTCCCACTGCATGAGGAACCTGCGTTGTAACAGGTGAAGACCCTGTCACAATTCGATTTGATTTCTGTCCAAAATGCCCTGGCATCTGTCTTCCGCCAGAGTTTGGATCGTCTTGTTTTGCGAAACCTGACATCATTAAATCTTTTGCTGTCATTCCAAATGCGAGGACAACCCCCATATCACGGTAGTAAGGTAAGACGTAATCCTCTTCTCTATTGAGAGCGAAAGCAGCACCGACTTGCTGCGCTTCCTGCCCTTGACAAGAAATGACGAATGGAATTTTACCTGAACGGTTTAAAAGCCACATCCGTTCATCAATTTTTCTTGCTAGAAGCATTGTTCTATATATATCAATTGCTTGTTCATCAGATAATCCTAATTCATGATGACGCATGTTACTCATCTTATTTCCCTCCTTGATTAAAAATGGATCGCTTTCCCGTCAACAGCAAGGGCAGCCTCGCCAATCGCCTCTGATAAGGTTGGGTGCGGGTGAATTGTTTGCCCGACTTCCCACGGCGTTGCATCAAGTACTTTGGCTAATCCAGCTTCAGATATCATATCTGTGACATGAGGACCAATCATATGAATCCCTAAAATATCATCTGTCTTTTGATCAGCAATGATTTTGACGAATCCATCTGACTCCCCGTACACAAGTGCTTTCCCGATCGCCATAAATGGGAATTTCCCCATTTTGACCTCGAAGCCTTGCTCTTTTGCCGCTTGTTCAGTGAGTCCAACACTCGCGGTTTCCGGGTGAGAGTAAACACATTTAGAAACGAGCGTTTCATCGAGCGGCTTTGGATCTTGACCAGCCATATGCTCCACAGCAATCATGCCTTCGTGTGAAGCCACATGTGCCAGCTGAAGCCCACCAATGACATCTCCTATTGCATAAATATGCGATTCTTTCGTTTGATAATGTTCATTCACGACAATGCCTTGTTTTTCTGTTTGGATCTCCGTGTTTTCAAGACCAATGCCTTCAATATTTGGTACTCTGCCGACTGATAGAAGAAGTTTTTCCGCTTCAAACGTCTGAATGTCTCCATCCTTTTCTGCTTGAATCGTCACGAGATTCTCCAGCTTTTTAACGGTATCTGGCAGTACTTTCGCATTTGTCACAAAGGTGATGCCTTTTTTAGATAAAAGCTTTTCCATTTCTTTAGAAATGTCATGATCCTCTGTTGGCAATATGCGGTCTGCAAATTCAATCACAGTCACTTTCACACCGAAATCATTGAGCATGGAAGCCCACTCGATTCCGATCACCCCGCCGCCGACAATGAGCATCGACTGCGGAAGCTCTGGCAGTTCAAGTGCATCATCTGATGTAAGAATATGCGTCCCATCTGCTTCAAGTCCAGGCAGCACACGCGGTCTTGAACCTGTCGCAATGATAACCTGCTTTGGAATAAGCATTTCATTTTCATCTCCATTTGCCATTTCTACGGAGATGGTTCCTGGCATTGGCGAAAAGATAGATGGGCCAAGAATACGGCCGATCCCTTCATAAACATCAATTTTCCCTTGTTTCATTAAATGTTTGACGCCGCCTGCTAGTTTCTCTACAATCTCTGCTTTTCTTTTCTGTACATTGGCAAACTGCAAGGCGATGCCATTTGCCTCAACGCCAAAATCAGCAGCACGTTTGACGGTTTGATAGACTTCAGCACTTCTAAGCAGCGCTTTAGACGGAATGCATCCTTTATGCAGACATGTTCCGCCAAGCTTTTCTTTTTCTACAACTGCTGTTTTCAATCCAAGCTGTGAGGCACGAATGGCCGCTACATACCCGCCTGTGCCCCCACCAAGAATGACGAGGTCATATTCAGTTGCCATGACTAGTCACTCCTTTCTTCATCCGTTGATCATTTGGGTATTCTTTCGGAGATTCTTCTTCTTTTAAAATACGAAGTGCACCTTCTGCTAAGGATTGCAGCTCATTTTCGCCTGGATACACGACAACATCTGAAATCCAGTCAATGTGACCTCTAATACTTGATGTAATTTGTTTGCTGTACGCAAGTCCGCCTGTTAACACAATAACGTCAACTGCGCCTTTTAAGACAGCACTAGCCGCACCGATTTCCTTGGCAATTTGATAGCACATCGCTTCATAAATCAGCGCCGCACGTTCATCGCCTGCTTCAATCATGCGCTCAACTTTCACAGCATCTGTCGTACCAAGGTAGCCCGCAAGACCACCTTCACCAATAATGCGTTTCAGCATTTCCTCTTGGCTGTACTGACCAGAAAAGCAAAGATTGACGAGGTCACCTGTTGGCAGGGTCCCCGCTCGCTCTGGGCTAAAAGGTCCTTCGCCATGCAGTCCGTTATTGACATCAATGACTTTACCTTTTTCATGGACACCAATGGTGATGCCGCCGCCCATATGTGTAATAATCATATTCAAATCTTCATAGCGCTTCCCAAAGGATGCAGCTGTTTTTCTTGCGACTGCTTTTTGATTTAATGCATGGAAGATGCTTTTTCTTTCAATCGTTGGCAACCCTGAAATACGAGCAATTGGTTTTAGCTCATCCACTACAACTGGATCGACAATAAAAGCTGGGATGTTCAAACCAAGTGCAATTTCTCGTGCAATGATACCCCCAAGATTTGATGCATGCTGGCCAGCATATCCTTCTTTCAAGTCTTGCACCATTTGCTCATTGACTTCATATGTGCCACCTTCAATCGGACGAAGAAGACCGCCGCGCGCACAAACTGCATCAAACTTTGAGATGTTCATTCCTTGTTCATGCAGCGTCTTCAGGATTGTTTCTTGACGAAATGAAAACTGATCAATGATATGAGGAAACTGCTTTAATTCCTCATCTGTATGTCTGAGTGTCGTTTCAAAAATAGATCGTTCATTGTGAAACACACCAATTTTTGTTGAAGTAGAGCCAGGATTAATTGTGAGAATACGCCATTCTTTTGTCTGCAAAAACAAAACCTCCGTTTCAACTCATTCTTCAAATTAGCGACGACTTAAAATATGTTGGCCATTTTGCAGGAATTGACTTCTTGATTTGTGCATTCTTTCAATTCGCTCCTCCGCCAATCGGTCTGCCGCTTTATAAGTTGGAATGGCATCACGGTTTGAAATTTCAATCACGCGTTCAATATTTTGGTAAATACCTTCTACCTTTTTCATAGCACGATCTGCATTATAGCCATAAAGCTCATCAGCAACGTTAATCACACCGCCTGCATTGATCACATAATCAGGTGCATACACAATACCCATTTCATGAATCAGATCGCCGTGATGCGTTTCTCTCAGCTGGTTATTCGCTGCACCTGCGATGACCTTTGCTTTCAGCTTAGGAATCGTTACATCATTAATCGTTGCACCAAGTGCACAAGGGGCATAAATATCACATGCTTGATCATAAATATCGTCAGGGTCTACAGCTTTTGCGCCAAAGTCTTCTACAGCTCGTTTTACAGAGTCTTTGTTGATATCTGTGACAATTAGCTGTGCGCCTTCTTCGTGCAGATGTTTACACAAATTGTAGGCGACATTCCCAACACCTTGGACTGCAATCGTTTTTCCTTCTAGTGAGTCGGTTCCAAATGCAGCTTTGGCAGCAGCTTTCATCCCTTTATATACACCGTAAGCCGTAACAGGAGACGGGTTTCCGGATGAACCAAATGCAGGAGAAATACCTGTCACAAAGTCTGTTTCTTCATGAATCAGATCCATGTCTTCTACCGTTGTACCGACATCCTCCGCTGTGATATAGCGGCCATTTAATCCTTGTATGTAGCGTCCAAACGCACGGAACATTTCTTCATTTTTATCTTTTCTCGGGTCACCGATGATGACTGTTTTCCCGCCGCCAAGATTCAGGCCTGCTGCTGCGTTTTTATAAGTCATGCCTCTTGCTAGACGAAGTGCATCTTCGATTGCTGCTTCTTCGTTTTCATACGTCCACATTCTTGTCCCGCCTAGTGCTGGGCCAAGTGTTGTATCATGAATGGCAATAATCGCTTTTAAGCCAGATTGTTCATCCTGACAAAATACAAGCTGCTCATAATCGTATCGTTCCATATATTTAAAAAGTTCCATTGTTTATTCCTCCTATAACTTTCGCTTAATTTGATGTACAGATGGCAAGTGCAATTGAATAAAGCTTACTTTCGGCTGTATCCGACCGGCTTGTTAAAGCAATCGGTGCCTTCGCTCCTGCCACCACAGCTCCCACCTTTGCATGTGCAAAGTAGATGAGAGATTTATAAAGAATGTTCCCTGCTTCAATCGTTGGCACAAGCAAAATATCTGCATGACCGGCGACATCACTCGTAATATTTTTATGAGAAGCTGCTGTTTGAGAAATGGCATTGTCTAATGCCAGAGGCCCGTCAATGAGGCAGCCAGAAATTTGACCTCGCTTATTCATTTGCGCCAGGCTTGCCGCTGTCAAAGTGGAATCCATTGCCGGGTTCACGACCTCTACCGCAGATAACACGGCCACCTTTGGCATGTCATTTCCAACAGCTTGCGCTACTTGAACAGCATTGATCGTAATCTCTTTGAACATGTTTAAATCGGGCGCGATGTTCATCCCAGAATCTGTGACATAAATAAACCGATCAAAGCCCGGCACTTCGAATGCCGCGACATGTGATAGTACACTCGCCGTCCGCAGCCCGTACTCTTTATTCAGTACCGCTTTTAATAGAACGGCTGTCGTGACATGCCCCTTCATCAATATATCTGCATGCTTCTCACTCACTGCCTGCACGGCAATTTTGGCTGATTCTTCAGGAGAATCCGAATGAATAATATCTATCCAGTCTTCATTGATCTCATGCTGTTTCACCAGCTCCTTCAGGTTGCGCTTGTTCCCAACCAGCAGGAAGCGAGCGACCTTTCGTTCAATTGCCATCTTGATGGCATGAAGCACTTCTTCGTCTTCTGCATGAGCCACAGCAGCAGTTTTATTCTGCAACTGGGCGGCTTTCATAATCAGATCGTCAAGCTTCATATATGCCCACCTTTCCTTATGCTCGGGTTCATGGTTTTTATATGCAAGTTCTATGCCAGCTTGAAACGCAGCGAAATAAGGCATTTCGCATGAAATACATGCAGCTTTTTGCAGGTAACGTGCATTTTATTGCATGCTATCTTTTGCAAGTTGATATTTATCCATTTTATAGTAAAGATTCCGAATGCTAATCCCTAACGTTTTCGCTGTTTTCGTGCGGTTGAATTGATGCTTTTCAAGGGTTTGTTTAATGAGCTGCGCTTCAAACGCTTCAACAGCATCCGAAAGGGTCTCTCCCTCAAATTGACTGACAGCCAGTTCCTGCTGCTCTTTTTCTTCCTGCTCTTCTGATTCCATGAAGGAAATATGATCTTCATCGATCCATTCTTCTTGCGGATTCAAAAAGATCATGGCTCGTCCAAGGACATTTTCCAGTTCTCTTACGTTTCCAGGCCAGCTGTAGGATCGAAGTCTATCGAGTGCCCCTTCCGTTAAGCCGCTCACATTTCGACCATAGTCTAAATTAATTTTCTGAATAAGGCGTTTACTTAAGGAGTCAATATCTTCAAGTCGCTGCCTTAGTGGCGGAATCGAAATCGGATATCTGTTCATCCGATAATATAAGTCCTCTCTGAACTTCCCTTCTGCCATCGCTTTTTCAATATTGACATTTGTTGCGGTAATCACACGCACATCAACTGGTATCGCTTTTGTTCCGCCTACTCTAACAATTTCTTTCTCCTGCATCACGCGTAATAATTTCGCTTGTGTACTTGGCGTCATTTCACCAATTTCATCTAAAAAGATGCTGCCGTGATTCGCTTCTTCAAACAACCCTTTCTTCCCGCCGCGCCTCGCACCAGAAAATGCGCCTTCCTCATAGCCAAAAAGCTCTGACTCTAAAAGAGTTTCTGATAAGGCAGCACAGTTAACTCTTACAAAGCGATTATATTTCCGGTCACTTTCATTGTGTATAGCGTGTGCAAATAGCTCTTTCCCAGTACCTGATTCTCCCCTAAGTAAAATGGTGGCTGGGGTTTTAGCCCCTAGCTTTGCCTGCTCAAGCGCCACAAGCATTTGCTCACTTTCTCCAATAATGTCTTCAAAAGTGTACTTTGCTTCAAGTGTCCGTATGAGCTGTCTTGCTTTATTTAATTCATTCGTGAGTGATTGAATTTCTGATACATCATGAATGACGCCGACGCTGCCTTTTAAAATACCATCAACGATCACTGGCGCTACATTGACGATCACATCCTTCTTATTAGGTCCGACTTTCATTCTGACGCCTCGAACCGGCCTTCTTGTTTCAAGCACCTTCAAATGCATGCTTTCCCCTTCAGAAATATCCGCACCTGCTGGTTTGCCCACAACCTCTTTGTCTGTTAACCCCGTCATTTTCGTGTAAGCTCGGTTGATTAAAATTCCTTTCCCTTGCTCATCTACGACGGATATCGCTTCATCTGATGATTGAATGATGGCCTCAAGCATTGTGCGCACTTCTTTCAGGTTTGTGACTTCTTCCGCAAGCTCCACTGCATCTGTAATATCTTTAAAAATGGATAGAGCGCCTAGCATTCTTCCTGCGTCATCAATAATCGGTAAACGCGTTGTGACAATTTGTATTTGCTGATTCAGAAATTGTTTTTGATGAAATTCTGGCTCCCTCGACCTTAAAATATCGGGGAGTTTTGTATTTGGGATCACTTCACGTATGTGCCGGCCAATCGCATCTTTTTGCGAACGTCCAACCATTTTGGCAGCCGATCGATTAAACAGAACAACTTCTTCATCCATATTAATAAAAATCATGCCATCGTTCGTTGCATTAAAAATGCGGTCATGTTTATAGGTTTGTTCTTTTAATATTTGTATGAGTTGATGCTTTTCTGACATTAATTCTGAAATGACGTATGCCATCGAACTTGGAACAATGACAGACTGCTCTGCTTTTTCTTCCATCAGTTCTTTAAGGACAGCTGAACTGCCCGTTGTTTCAATGATGATATCAATGTCATCTTTTATGTATTCTTTCCAATCCGTTGTCGTATCAATTCCATTCTTTTTCGCTTCTACCATCCCCGGTGCCTCAAGATCAAGGTCGGCGATTGCAACGATTTGAATCATATTTGTTTTCAGCAATGTTTCAAGCAAAGCTGATCCACCCTGTCCAGCACCGACAATCAAGACTCTCTGCATCCCGTTACCCCTTTATATGAAAAAATTTGCACACCATATTTTTCCGTTGCAAAAAATTGCACAACTCTTATATTACCACGTTTTCCTTTCTTGACAAAATATTTTTTGAATTAGACAATGGAAGTAAATGACGTTTAAGGGGACATTTGATGGGGAGAATACTTGCATTAGTGATTATTTTAATACCTGGGGCGCTTGCTGCACTTGGAATTAAGCTTTTGCGTGACACTGTTTTCGGTATCATCATTGCACCATTTCCATTTTTATGGCTGCAAGGAATTGCAGGGTTGTTTTTTTTAGGGGGAGGTCTTTACGTAGTCGCTGGCTTTATTTTATATAGAGACCGCAAACGAAATAAAGTGACCACCCGCTTTAAACAGAGATAAACATGAAAAAAGACCCGCTGTTGATCGCAGGTCTTTATTTCATTTCTTCTCTTATTTTGACGGCTCTATCAGGGAAATCAGTGAAAATTCCGTCGACACCTAAGGAAAACATGCTTTTCATTTGCTTTTCACTGTTTACTGTAAATGGTCTGATCACTTGCTGGGCGGCATGGAGAGCCGATACGACTTCTTTTGTTACCCCTGCGCCCTTTATATTCGGGTGATAACCTCTTGCAGGTACTGTTTTTATGTACATCTCTGGCTGATGAATGACATCCATTGTGAGAACAGCAAGCTCAACATGCGGCATCAGCTTGTGAAAAAGAGCTAAACTGCCGTGATGAAACGATGAGACAAGTACACGATCTTCTATTTGAAAGTGTTCAATTTGCTCCTTTACCTTCTCTTCAATACCTGGATATCGATAAATAGAGTTTTTCAGTTCAATATTGATGATGAGTGATGATTGCTGCGTGACGAGCTCCAATACTTCCTCCAAAAGAGGAATGGATACAGCACCGGTTTCTTCATAAAAAGAATGACTCGCATCTCCTGCTTTTAACTCTTCATATGTATGGTCTTTCACTAAGCCTTTCATATTCGTTGTTCTATTCAGCTTCTCATCGTGAATAACAGCAAGCCTGCCATCTTTCGTCAGCTGAACATCCAGCTCAATTCCGTCAGCTCCAGAATGGAGTGCATGCTCAAAGGCTATCATGGTATTTTCAGGATAGATGCCTTTAAAACCTCTGTGTGCAAAAATTTTCGTCATATGTCACCTCTAAGTATGATGCTTCCTTTCATTATGACGTCTCTCTTTTCGTTTTTCCAGTTTGAGCACATAAAAAAACCTCTTCTGATTCGTACGAAGAGGTTCTGTATAAATTCGATCACGTAATCGCTCTGATGGCTTGCTCTGTCGTCTCTGCATCAAGAGCAAAAAGGGAAGAAACAACTGCGACTGCTGTAACGACGGTTAAACCTAACAACAACTTTTTCATAAGATAACCTCCACTTTCTTTTGAAGTATTTGTGCATCGAATTTCTTTTCAAGAAAACGAATGGCGTTTTGATAGTCATTTCGTTCCTTGAAGTATTTCGATATTTGTTCAGACAAATCCTCAAGCTCCACATATAATCTATTTTTTTCTATGTAGTCTAATTTTTCAGAGAATACGTCTGCTGCTCCACTATTTTCGCACATTAAATCTAAAATTTCAAATTTTACTATATATTCATTATTCTGGATATTGCAGCTATACTGAATGCCCTCTTTAATATATTCTTTCGCCACTTGATCTCCTAGATGAACCAAGGCATTTGCCAGAACGTATAAAGATTGGATGTAATAATGGCTATTGTCACGGTGCATTTGAATGCCCATCCCTTTTTTGGCATATTGTGCGCTTTTTTCGTAATCATGCTTCGCATAATAAAGAACGGCTAAATTGTGATAGCATTTCCCAATCAGCACTTCATTGTTAATGCGTTTACTTTTCTCAAGTGCTTCTTGGTATTTTTCCTCCGCTTCGTCAAATTGGATCAAATCGATACAATTACTTGCATGTAAAATCAAGCTGTCAATAGCCTGCGCTGTATATTCTTCATGCGCTTTGAACGTATCGATGGCTTTTTTAATATGATTAATGGATATGAAATTTTGTTTCAGTTCGTAATAGATTGAAGCAACCTTATGATGAAAAGTCCCTACTTCAAGGTCCTCATTCACACGCTTTAGACGCTGTTCTGCAATTTTGTAAAAACTGATGGCTTCATCATACTTTTTCACATATGCAGCATATTGGCCTTTGTAAAAGTAAAAATAAAAATTAATAATGTCATCTGCTTTCTCATCGAGCGTTCCGACACTCTTCATAATGTGATTGGCTTTTTCAATATTTCCAAGTAACATTTCATGTCGGCCATTCACAAGCTGATAATACAGGAGAACTTCGCGGTCTTCATCTGTATTTTTTAGCAAATTCTGAATTTTCTCTTTATAGATAGCAGATTTTTCTAGGTCATTTTGAGAAATGACCCTCGTCCACTTGCTAATTTCGTTCGCTACCTCAGCAGAGTGGATTTTCAGCTTTCCCATAACCTCACCCTCTTCTTTTCATTATTATAGCATAGTAAAAGAATGTGAAAATTATTAAATTCGACAATGGGAATATTCAGTTCAAATGGCACAATCTCTAAGAAGCCAGTGACTTTAAAACGCCAACCAATCAGGTCAATAGAAATAGAACTTTCGATCTCATTTGCTTTATTTACCAAATCCATCAGACCTTTTCCTCTCATCCTTTTTCTTAAGAATGAGCGTTTCCTTCTTCTATTTTGAAGACCAAACAATTGATTGGCGTAGCTGATTACCACTAATTTATGTCATACCCATTTCTTTCATGCTTTATTGTTCATTTTATTCTGAAAATAAATCAAGCTGAGTTGTTTAAATGAGACAATAAGATGATTGTATCAATACAACCAATTTTTGACAATATTTTTCAAAATAAAAAAACGTCTCTTTGAAGAAACGTTTTTTTATGAAAATGAACTAGCTTGCTCTATGCTCTAAGCGCAGACGATCAGCCACCATTGCGATAAATTCAGAATTGGTTGGTTTTGCTTTAGACATGCTGACTGTATAACCAAAGAGTGAGGAAATGGAATCAATGTTTCCTCTGCTCCAAGCCACTTCAATCGCATGACGAATCGCTCGTTCTACTCTGCTCGCGGTCGTGTTAAATTTCTTCGCGATGTCTGGATACAACACTTTTGTGATGCTTCCGAGAAGCTCGATGTCATTGTACACCATCGAAATGGCTTCTCTTAAGTATAAGTAACCTTTAATATGAGCCGGGACGCCAATCTCATGAATAATCGTTGTAATGCTCGCATCTAAGTTTCTGCGTTTCGGTTCAGGTTTGTTTCGAAGGACACTGTTTTGGATAGATGAAGATCGATGGGTGACTTGTGTGCCGTTTCCACTGACTTGACGAATATGACCGACTAGGTTTTCCATATCAAATGGCTTTAAGATGAAATAAGATGCGCCTAGATCAACTGCTTTTTTCGTGACATCTTCTTGTCCAAACGCCGTTAGCATAATCACACTTGGCTGTTTGGTCATGTCATTGTTTTCACGGAGGCGTTCCAGTACAGCAAGACCGTCTAAATGAGGCATGATAATATCTAAGAGGAGAACGTCGGGCTCTTTATCTTTAAATAATGTTAGACATTCCTGACCATTATACGCCACGCCAAGTACTTCCATATCTTCCTGTCCCTCAATATACTCTGTCAAAAGGCCAACAAGCTCTCGATTGTCATCAGCTACACACACTTTAATTTTCTCCACGTTCTTTCCTCCCCAATGTCGATTCCTTTAGTCTTTTGCATTTCTCTTCTGAGTGTTCAATTCGACAAAAGCATGCTATCCCCTTTAAAAAACTTTAATTTTCCGAATAATAGAGCATTATCTAGCTTTTTCTACGTTTTTCTTAACGAATCGACGATTATTGCAATTTGACAACATACCATTTTCCATTTTGTCGAAAAATCTCTTTTTCCTTATTTTATAACATGATGGCAGAGAAAGAAAGGGAAGAAAAAAACTGCCGGAAGATTCGCGGCAGTTTGATGATCAGCTTGCTTTTTTGTTTTTTTGATAAAGATCGATGCCTGCTTCTGACAACATCCATTCAATGTGTACGCCGTAGCCACTTGTCGGGTCATTGACGAAAACGTGTGTGACTGCCCCGATGACTTTTCCGTTTTGGATGATAGGGCTTCCGCTCATACCTTGGACGATACCGCCCGTTTTACTTAAAAGACGCTCATCTGTTACCTTCAATACCATCCCTTTTGTTGCCGGGAATTTCTGCGGAGTCGTGCTGACGATTTTAATATCAAACTTCTCCACTTTATCATGATCCACAACGGTTAAAATTTCTGCTGGACCTTCTTTTACTTCATTTGATAAAGCGACTGGAAGCGGTTTGTCTGATACATGATTTTCAAGCTTTTCGGTTAACGTACCAAAGATACCAAATGGGCTGTTGCGGGATATATCCCCTATCGTTTTTCGTTCGGAAGAGAATCTTGCCAATTTTTCTCCAGGATTGCCTCCTGTGCCTTTTTCAATCGATGTTACGGTTGATCTGACAATTTCACCATTGTCGACAACAATTGGTTTTTTTGTATCCATGTCAGAAATGACATGCCCTAGGGCACCATATTTTTTAGAAGATGGTTCAAAGAAGGTCATCGTGCCGATTCCTGCTGCGGAATCTCGAATGTAAAGACCAATTCGATAGGTGCCTTCACTTGCATCTTTTGCGGGTGTTAATGTTGTTTGAAAGGTTTTATGGTCTCTTTTTATGAGTAAACGAAGCGTTTCACCTGTTTTCCCTGCTTTTTGGATAAATGGGGTGAGGTCATTCATTTTCTCCATCTTTTGACCATTGATTTCAATGATCATATCCCCTGATTGAATGCCTGCGGCTTCGCCTGGTGATTTTTTGCCGTCTGCTGTTGTGATTTGATGAAAACCTACAACGAGAACTCCTACAGAGTGGAGCTTGACGCCAATGGATTGTCCTCCAGGAACGACTTTTAATTCAGGGAGAACGTCGACTTTTGTTTTCTTAATAGGAAATCCTTTAAAATCATAAACAATTTCGGCTTTTCCCGCCTTTTGTCCTGTTACTTCAAGCTGATTCTTTTTCTCTGAAAGACTAAAGGCTTGTGAAGAAGCATTGGCTGACGCTTCTATTGATGTGTCAATTGAGTGCTTCTGTTTTTCAAATACAGCAACATTTGTTGGAATGCTGATGTATTCCTTCACTATGCTCATAAACCCTGTACTTATTAAAGAAACAAGGAGAATTACACCAATGGCTTTTCTCATCTTTTCGGGCATTCATTTTTCACTCTCCTCGCTCCTTACCCACACCAGAACACTCATGTTTTGGCTACATCTTTACTTTTGCCTTCTTCGCTTTGATTTATAACCGGCAGCTATAGAAAATGATTGGATAAATTGATAAAAGAAAAAGACGATTTCGTGGGTATATACAGCGATTTTGACACAATATAAAAAAGGCAGCTGGTTTTTCAGCTACCCTGTTGTTTTGACATCATTTGCTTGATGCAGCAATTCTTTTGCGTGCTGTTTTGTCAGTTCAGTGACTTCCACACCCGCAATCATCCTGCCAATTTCACTCACTTTTTCTTCATGACTTAATGGTTTGACGCTTGTCAGTGTTCTGCCTGCTTTAGAGCGTTTAGAAATGAAGAGGTGCGTGTCAGCCATTGCTGCTACTTGCGGGAGGTGCGTAATGCAGAGTACTTGTGAGCCAGCCGCCACTTTGTAAATTTTTTCGGCAATCGCCTGTGCAACTCTGCCGCTTACGCCCGTATCGACCTCATCGAAAATAATGGAAGTGACTTCTTGTTTGGCCGAGAAGATACTTTTCACGGCGAGCATAACACGTGAAATTTCTCCACCCGAGGCAACTTTTGATAAAGATTTCATCGGTTCGCCAGGATTAGTAGAAATCACAAATTGAGCTTGGTCGATTCCGTTTTTTCCAAGCTGGACGGGCTTTCCATCTAGCAGCGGATTATCCGTGCTGCTAAAAGGCGCATACCGAATGGAAAAGGATGTATCAAACGTTGATTTTTCCATATACAAATCCTTTAGTTCTGTTTGAATTTGCTTCGCTAGCTTTTTGGCCCATTTTTTACGAAGCTCCGAAACGTTAAGTGCTTCAAGCAGGGCGTCACGGCTCATTGCATCCAGTTTGTTTTTAAGCGTCTGCAGGTGACTGTCTCGATTTTGAATTTGATCGATTTCTTCTTCAATCTTCGCCGCATACTCCAAAATTTCCTCAACCGTTGTCCCGTACTTTCGTTTTAACTGCTTCATTTCATTCAGCCTAGACTCAATAAAATCAAGACGTGCTGGGTCGAACTCTAATTGATCCAGCATGCTTCGCATTTGGAACGTCGAATCCTCTAATAAATAGTAAGAGTTCGACACTTGTTCGGATAGCTTTTTCAGATCGTCGTTGATCTCAGAAACCTGCTCGAGCTCGCTTGATGACATGCCAACCCAATCAAGTCCCCCCTGCTCATTGCGCAAGGCGTTATAGGCGTTTTGGAGTGAGGAAAAGATTTTTTCGTAGTTGCTGATCTGATGGCGCTCTTCTTGAAGCTTCTCATCTTCTCCCGGCTCTAATTGTGCCGCTTCAATCTCTTCTAGCTGAAATTGCAGTAAATCTAACCGGTGCACCATTTCCTGCTCATTCTCAGAGAGCTGTTTTAGCTTTTGGGCTGTCTTTGTATATTGCTCATATGCTTCTTGATATTGTGACAGAGCAGGTGCAATTTCTTCTGCTCCAAATTGATCGAGTAAATGCAGATGATTTTCATCCTCCATCAATAACTGGTTATCGTGCTGTCCATGTATATCGAGCAAAAGGCGTCCTACTTCGCGTAAAAGTGAGATTGTAACGAGCTTGCCATTGATGCGGCATATGCTTTTCCCGTTATTGTTCATATCACGGCGAAGAATCATCATTTCATCCGTTGCGTCAATTCCCTGCTCTTCGCATAAAGCAAATACAGGGTGGTCAGCTGCTGGCACAAGAAAAAGCCCCTCCAGCTCAGCCTTTTTCTCACCATAACGAACAAATTCAGACGACCCTCTACCTCCCACAAGAAGTGAGACAGCATCAATCATGATGGATTTCCCTGCACCTGTTTCCCCTGTTAGGACTGTGAGTCCTTTTTCAAATGAAACTGTTAACTCTTCAATGATTGCAAAGTTTTTAATGGTTAGTTCTGCTAACACTCATTTGACACCTCTTTTTGTAAACCTGATTCTTTATAGAAGCTCTAAAATTTTGCTTGAAACTGTTTCCGTATCATCTGGAGTGCGGCAAATGATCAAAATGGTGTCATCTCCGCAAATGGTTCCCATGATTTCTTCCCAATCTAAATTATCCATTAAAGCCCCAATCGCCTGTGCATTACCCGGCATGGTTTTGAGGACGATTAAATGACTGGCAGCATCCATTTTAATAAATGCATCCATTAAGGATCGCTTTAGTTTAGACAGCGGATTAAACCGCTGATCCGCTGGAAGGCTGTATTTATATGTTCCATTGTTCGTTGGCACTTTCACTAAATGCAATTCTTTAATATCTCTTGAAACGGTCGCTTGTGTAATGTTATATCCATCGGATTTTAAAATATCGACTAGTTCATCTTGTGTTTCAATCTCTTGGCTCGCGATGATTTCTCTAATCTTAATATGCCTTTGACCTTTATTCATTTTTGACCCCCCTAGGCGTTTGATCTCAGTTTGTCTTTACGTTCTATGTTATATGAACCACAGTTCAAAAAACAAGCGTTACGTGAGAAACGGTCAACTCTCATCTTTTGACCATGTAAAAAGGAATAATAGCGAGCTATTATTCCTTTTGTTTCAATCTCATGTGTCAGCCGGCTCAGGACTGTTTTTCTTTTCTTTCAATACAGAATGGGCTTCCTTGACGATCTTTTCAAGCTCTGAAACCTGAAGCGCCGCATTCTCTTCTTGATCGGGATGAAGCACTAAATGGAGAAGGAACTCAATATTCCCGTCTCCGCCAGTAATAGGCGAAAATGATACATCCTTCACATCATAGCCTTCTTGTGCAGCAAATTCATTCACCTCTTCGAGTACACCAAGGTGGACCGATGGATCTCGCACGATGCCTTTTTTCCCAACAAGCTCTCTGCCTGCTTCAAATTGAGGCTTGACGAGTGCAATACAGTCTCCGCCCGGGACAAGAATGTGCTTTAAAGCCGGAAGGATGAGTTTAAGTGAAATAAAAGAGACATCAATTGACGCTACTTCTGGCAATCCTTCAGTAAAATCTGCTGGGACGGAATGACGGAAATTGGTGCGCTCCATGACGATTACCCTGTCATCCTGCCTTAATTTCCACGCAAGCTGATTGTAGCCAACATCAACAGCATATGATTTGACTGCTCCATTTTGAAGCGCACAATCTGTAAATCCACCTGTTGATGAACCAATATCAATTAGCAATTTCCCTTCAACGGTTAAGTCGAATTCTTTTAGCGCTTTTTCCAGCTTTAATCCGCCGCGGCTCACATATTTCAGAGGGTTCCCTTTCACAGTGAGCGGTGTATCACGAGCGATTTTCTCTCCTGGTTTATCCAAACGGTTTTCATTTGAGTAAACGATCCCTGCCATAATGGCACGCTTTGCTTTCTCTCTCGTTTCCATTAGTCCTTGTTCGACTAATAAAACGTCAAGTCGTTCTTTCTTTGATGTCATGATCCAATTCCTTTTCTTGGTGCTGCGGGAAGCAGGTCACGTAAAGTGTCAGCAACCTGTGCTTTCGTCAAACCAATTTCTTCAAGCAGGGCATCAACACTTCCATGCTCAATAAATTCATCTGGAATGCCCATACGTTCTACTTTTATATGAGATGCTTTCTTATCGTGTATATATTCTAAGACGCTGCTGCCAAATCCGCCTTGGAGCACAGCTTCTTCAATCGTTAAAATTGGAATACCTTCAGAAAAAATGTCATTTAACATCGCTTCATCAAGAGGCTTAATAAAACGAGCATTGACAACACGAACCGATTTCCCTTCTTTTTGAAGTTCTTCTGCAGCTTGGAGCGCCATTTTAATTGTCGTACCAAATGTTAAAATCACAGCATCCTTCCCTGGACGAAGAACCTCCCAGGACCCAATCGGAATGGTTTTCAGCTGATCATCCATTTTGACACCTAGCCCATTACCGCGCGGGAAGCGCATAGCAATAGGACCGTCATCATACTGAATGGCTGTATTGACCATGTGCTGTCCTTCATTTTCATCTTTTGGCATCATGAGCACCATATTCGGCATATGACGCATAAAGGCAATATCAAACACACCTTGATGGGTTTCTCCATCTGCACCGACAAGTCCCGCACGGTCAATGCCAATAAATACATTAAGGTTCTGACGGCAAATATCGTGTAGCACTTGGTCATAGGCTCTTTGCAGGAACGTTGAATAAATCGCTAAAAATGGCTTCATGTCCTGCGTCGCAAGCCCAGCTGCCATTGTGGCTGCATGCTGCTCGGCAATTCCTACATCAAACATCCGCTCTGGAAATTCCTTCGCAAAGCCTTCAAGCTTTGAACCAACAGGCATCGCAGGCGTGATCGCAACAATCCGCTCATCTTCCCGCGCCAGCTTTCTGACCGTTTCACTAACGAGACCACTCCAAGAAGGAGCTGCTGCTGCCGGTTTTACAAAATCACCTGTATCAATTTTGTATGGACCTGTACCGTGCCAAGTCCCGATTTTATCGGATTCTGCCGGCTGATAGCCTTTTCCTTTTTTCGTGATGACATGCAGAAGAACCGGACCTTTTGTTTTCTTTGCATATTCAAGATTTTCAAAAAGATCTTCATACGAATGTCCATCGACAGGACCTAAGTAGGTAAATCCCATTTCCTCAAAGAACATGCCAGATACAAGTAGATATTTGAGGCTGTCTTTGATACGCTCTGCTGTGGCAGCAAGCTTTCCACCTACAGCTGGAATGCGCTTGAATAAATATTCAAGTTCGTCTTTTACCCATTGGTATTTGCCAGCTGTACGTAATCTGCCAAGCATTGTGTGAATCGCACCGACGTTTGGTGCAATACTCATTTCATTGTCGTTTAATATGACAATCATATCTTTCTTTTCATCACCGATATGATTCAAAGCTTCTAGCGCCATACCTCCGGTTAGTGCACCGTCTCCGATAATCGGCAGGATATATTCATCTGTCCCTTTGATATCACGCGCTGCCGCCATACCCATCGCGCCAGATAACGAGGTTGAACTGTGACCCGTCTCCCACACATCATGCTCGCTTTCATTTCGTTTAGGAAAACCGCAAAGCCCTTTATATTGACGAAGTGTATCAAACTCCGCCCCTCTTCCCGTTAACAGCTTATGAACGTAAGACTGATGTCCAACATCCCAGAGGAATTTGTCTTT
The DNA here is from genome assembly GCF_038005165.1 of Bacillus sp. FSL K6-2431. Classification (NCBI taxonomy): domain Bacteria; kingdom Bacillati; phylum Bacillota; class Bacilli; order Caryophanales; family Bacillaceae; genus Bacillus; species Bacillus sp. FSL K6-2431. The sequence continues at coordinate 83,372 of NZ_JBBOSQ010000002.1, forward strand.
TGGGCTGTCAAATACTTTATGAAGCGCAACAGTCAGTTCAACGACTCCTAGGTTCGGACCGATATGCCCACCAGAGTTAGCTAAGGACTCAATTAAAAACATGCGAATGTCAGCGCTAAGCTCCTCTAATTCTGCATTTGACATTCCTTTTAGAAACGTTGGATTTTTTATTGATAAAAGATCCAATTAGGATCAACTCGCTTTCAACAAAATTTCTATATACATCTATAATGCCTCATTCCTTTGAAAACCAATAGGGAATAAGAGTTGTCTCATCATAATAAACTGTTTACAGTTTACCACAATTGCTCGAGGACCCTCAAATCTAGGCTGTTTTTAATGATCTCTTGAGGCAATTAGATCACATAAATCATGCAACAATTGCTGCTCTAATTGAAGATTTGAGACAATTTCTTTTGCACGTGTGATGTGCTCATGCAGCTTTTCTTTTGCTCCTGAAAGCGTTAATAAAGAAGGATATGTCGACTTTTCATTTGCTGTATCAGAGCCGACCCGTTTTCCGATTTTTTCTTCGCTTCCTTCGAGATCTAAAATATCATCACGGATTTGAAACGCAATGCCAATATGATAGCTAAATTCCCTTAGCTTTTCGATATCGTCATCTGATGCTCCTGCTAGCATTGCACCTGCTGCGACGCTGAACGTAAGGAGTTTTCCTGTTTTACGGGCGTGAATGGATTCTAGTTCAGCAAGCGATACTTGCTTTTGCTCTGCTTCCATGTCGTCAAATTGACCGCCAACCATTCCTAGAGCACCTGCTGACTTTACAAGCTCATCCACAATTCTGAGCTTTTTGTCAGCAGAGACGCTGCTAGACAGCTGAGATGTAATCAGGCGGAAGCTTTCTGTTAAAAGGGCATCACCTGCGAGAACCGCTGTTGCTTCTCCGTACACTTTATGATTTGTCGGTTTTCCTCTGCGAAGGTCATCGTCGTCCATGCAAGGAAGGTCATCATGTATCAATGAATACGTATGAATCATCTCAACCGCACAGCCGACAGGTATACCGTCTTCTTCGTTTTTACCGTAGGCATTTAGAAGAGCAAGAACGAGAACAGGTCGAAGCCTTTTCCCGCCCGCTTTAAGAGAATAGAGCATAGAAGATTTCAGGTCTTCAGGAATCGTCAATTCCTGAACATATGTAAATAAATAATCTTCAATGGTCTGTTTTCGTGTTGTTAAAAATTCATTTAAATTACTTGTCACCAGCATCGGCCTCCTTCACTGAGAAGGGAGCTAGCTCACCGTCCTCTTTTAAAATGAAATCCATTTGCTTTTCAACATGCTGTAATTTTTCATGACAAAGCTTCGAAAGGGTCATCCCTTCTTGGAAATAATGAATGGCCTGCTCAAGTGGTACATCTCCTTCTTCGAGCTTTCCCACAATCTCCTCAAGACCTTTCATCGCCTCTTCAAATGTCATTTGTTCTTCTTTTTGTTTATTGGATTCTGTCATGTTGATTGCCCCTCCTTCTCAATAACCTCACAAATCAGACGTCCATCCTTCATCGTGATGGTCAGCTGATCCTGCGTCTCTACTTGGTTCACACTTTTTATTAGTTCATCTTCTTTATAGGCTAAGCTATAGCCTCTTTCCATCACTTGAAGTGGATTTAATGCATTTAGTTTACCAAGAACCGATTGGAACTGCGAATGAATTGTTTTCATTTGCACATTCATACTGCGAATGAGCTGTTCTGTTTCATTGGCGTGGCGTTTTTTCGCTTGAAGCAGCTGCTCTTTAGGGTGAAGCGGCTTCAGCCTGTATGTCTGGCGATCTAGCTGACTGCGTTTTAGCTCAATTTGCCTCGATAGCTGTTTTTGAAAACGGTCAAATACCAAATCGAATTGCTGCTCTTTTTGCTCCTGTAATCGTTTTGGAAAACGGAAGGCATAAGAGGATTGCAGCGCCACAAGACGATCCTTCGCTTGTGAGGTTTGATTCTTTACCGCTCTTGTTAGCCGTATATCGATTGATTTGATTCGTTCAATTAAATCGGTCGTGCTTGGAACAGCAAGTTCGGCTGCTCCTGTTGGTGTGGGTGCTCTCATATCTGCAGTGAAATCACTGATCGTAAAGTCTGTTTCGTGTCCAACTGCAGATATGATTGGAATGTCTGATGCGAAGATGGCTCTTGCGACAGCTTCTTCATTAAAAGCCCAAAGCTCTTCAATCGAACCGCCTCCTCTTCCGACAATCAAGACATCACAGAGCTGTTTTTCATTCGCTTCCTTAATCCGCTCTACGATGGAACGGGTCGCATGCTCACCTTGAACGAGCGCCGGAAGCACAATGATTTTCGCCTGCTGATAGCGCCGATTAATTGTCGTAATGACATCTCGAACAGCCGCTCCTGTTGGAGACGTAATGACACCAACAACCTCTGGATATTCAGGGATTGGCTTTTTATAGCGCGCATCAAATAAGCCTTCACTTGCTAGCTTTTTCTTCAGCTCTTCATAAGCGAGATGAAGAGCACCAACACCATCAGGCTGCATTTCTTTTGCATATAATTGATAGTTGCCGCTTGGTTCATAGACTTGAATTCCGCCGCGTACAAACACCTTCATTCCACTCTTAGGTGAAAAAGGCAGCTTCGCCGCAGAGCGCTGAAACATGACAGCTTGCATGCGTGCGTTTTCGTCTTTTAAGGTGAAGTACACATGTCCTCTTGAATGAATCTTGACATTGGATAGCTCACCTTTGATCCAAATATCTTCTAAATGCGGATCAACATCAAATTTTCTTTTTATGTATTTTGTAAGGGCTGTGACCGTCACAAAGGCTTTTTCACTCATGACGTATTCCTCCTCTTCAAAAACGCACATTCATCCACCAGCAGCATGCAGGTGGATGAATGGATAAAGCTTATGCTAATGTACGTTTTGCTGATTTAACCGTATTATGTGCAAGCATCGTAATCGTCATTGGACCGACTCCGCCAGGGACTGGTGTGATATAAGAAGCTTTTTCTTTTGCCTCTTCAAAATCAACATCTCCAACAAGCTTTCCATTATCCAACCGATTGACTCCTACATCGATCACAATAGCGCCTTCTTTAATTTGGTCAGCTTTAATAAAGTTTGCTCGACCGACGGCAACAACTAAAATATCCGCTTTCAACGTATGTTCTGAAATATTCGCTGTTCTTGAATGGCAATAAGTAACCGTTGCGTTTTCGTTTAACAGTAATTGTCCTACTGGTTTACCGACAATATTGCTACGTCCGACAACAACGACTTCTTTTCCAGAAAGACTGACGCCCGTTTTATTTAGTAATTCAACAATGCCTGCTGGTGTGCATGGAAGGAATGTGTCTTCCCCAAGGAGCATTTTCCCGATATTCAATGGATGGAAACCATCAACGTCTTTTTCAGGCGAAATACGTTCAATCACGGCTTTTTCAGAAATATGTTTTGGCAGTGGAAGCTGAACAAGAATCCCGTGGAATTGATCGTTCGCATTGTACTGATCAATCAGCTGAAGCAATGCTTCTTCTGTTAAAGAAGCATCTAAATGATCTAGCTGGAAATGCATCCCCATTGCTTCTGCTGCTTTTTTCTTCCCGCGTACGTAAGAAAGTGAAGCCGGATCATCACCGATTAGAATAACGGCAAGACCAGGTGTGACACCTTTTTGTTTTAGCTCTTCTACTTCTTTTGCTAATTGCTCACGCTTTTCTTTTGCTGTTTCTTTCCCATCGATGATTGTTGCTGTCATGTCGAATCCTCCTATTGCTGCTTTAGGTCGTTTTTAATGTTTGAAAGTACTCCATTTACAAATTTCGATGCTTTATCGTCACCGAATAATTTGGCCAGTTCAATCGCTTCATTCATTGAGACACTAACCGGGATATCTTCTTGATACACCATCTCGTACACAGACAGCCTTAAAATGGCTCTGTCTACGTTTGCAATACGATCGAGTTTCCAATTCACTAGATGCTGTGAAATCATGTCATCGAGCTTGTCCTTTTGTTCAAGCACACCGAAAACCAGCTCCTCGAAAAAAGGATCTGATTCTTGTTCATCCAGCGCATGTGTAATGGCCTCTTTCGGATCAATATTGCTCACATCAATTTGAAATAATGTTTGTAGCGCCTTTTCTCTTGCAGTTCTTCTTTTCATTATTTACTCCTTTAACCACTTTATCCGCTTGTCGTTAAGCCATACAGAGATCATAACATATTTTGACCGTGGTCGCACCAAGATCCATGCGAGCTGTGACGAAAAACGAATCAATCAACGTGTGAGATCTTTATTATTCGGAAATGACCCAAAAATGGGCTTTAAAAAACCAAAGAGGCAATGCCTCCTTGGTTTCACTTGAACTCTTTTTTTACATTTCTTGATCTACTTCAGCCTCAGATGCTTTAGTATCAAATTGAATACCAACGACATGAATATTGATTTCATTAATCGTTAAAGCAGTCATGTTCAAAAGAGTTTGACGGATATTTTCTTGTACAGCAGTGGATACCTTTGGAATGGATAGGCCAAATTCAACCACACAATATACATCGATTGTGATGCCTTCATCAGAGACATCTACTTTCACACCTTTACGGTGATTTTTCTTACCAAAGCGTTCTGCTACATCAGCAGCGAAATTGCCGCGCATTTCGGCAATGCCTTCGACTTCTGAAGCGGCGATCCCAGCAATGACCTCAATCACTTCTGGTGCAATTTGCACTTTTCCCAATTGATCTTCATCAAGGTTCATTTCAAGCAAATTGTTTTCTGACACGATCATTCACCTCCGAAAGCTGTGATTATTTCATGATTTGGTATGTTTCTAAAAACTTCGTATTAAAATTACCACTCACAAATGTTTCATGCTCAAGCAATCTTAGATGGAATGGGATCGTTGTGTAGACTCCTTCAATGACGAATTCTTGAAGCGAGCGTTTCATTCTCGCAATCGCTTCTTCTCTCGTCTTACCATATGTGATCACCTTTGCAATCATACTATCGTAATATGGCGGAATCACATAGCCCGGATAAGCGGCAGAATCAACACGTACTCCTAGACCGCCTGGCGGAAGATACATTTTAATTTCACCAGCTGAAGGCATGAAGTTTTTCTCTGGGTTCTCTGCATTAATACGGCATTCGATTGCCCATCCTTCATATACGACATCCTCTTGTGAAAGAGAAAGCTTCTCACCTGATGCGACTTTAATTTGTTCTTTGATCAAGTCAACACCTGTGACCATTTCTGTTACAGGATGCTCTACTTGAATACGGGTATTCATTTCCATGAAGTAGAACTTCTCTTCATTATAATCATAAATGAATTCGACTGTTCCAGCACCAGTGTATTCAACAGCTTCTGCAGCTTTTACGGCTGCTTCACCCATTTGCTCACGGATGTCTGCATTCAGCGCTGGTGATGGCGTTTCTTCAAGAAGCTTTTGCATTCTTCTTTGAATCGAGCAATCACGCTCTCCTAAATGAATGGTATTGCCATGCTGATCTGCAAGCACTTGGATTTCAACGTGTCTAAAGTCTTCAATGAACTTTTCTAAATAGACGCCAGGGTTACCAAAGTTTTGCGCTGCTTCCTGCTGCGTGATGGTGACACCGTTAATAAGCTCTTCTTCGGTACGAGCCACACGGATTCCTTTACCACCGCCGCCGGCAGTTGCTTTTATAATCACAGGATACCCAATACTTGCTGCTGTTGAAACAGCATCATCAAGATCTTTTACAATTCCTTGAGAACCAGGAACAATCGGAACGCCAGCATCTTTCATTGTTTCCCTTGCGACATCTTTCGTTCCCATTTTGGAAATCGCTGACGCAGTTGGCCCAACAAAGATGACATTGCATTCCTCGCAAAGCTCTGCGAAATCTGCATTTTCAGCAAGGAAGCCGTATCCTGGATGGATGGCATCTGTCCCTGTTAATTTGGCTACACTAACAATATTCGTGACATTTAAATAACTATCTTTTGAAGCAGTCGGTCCGATGCAATATGCTTCATCAGCCATTTGAACATGAAGCGCATCGCGATCCGCTTCAGAAAATACCGCAACTGTTTCAATTCCAAGCTCTTTACAAGCGCGGATAATTCTAACTGCGATTTCTCCTCTGTTTGCAATTAATAGCTTTTTAATCATGATCGTACTCCTTACTCTGCTTTCACTAGAAAGAGGGGTTGTCCGAATTCTACAAGCTGACCGTTCTCAGCTAATACTTCGACGATTTCACCTTTTACTTCTGCTTCGATTTCATTAAACAGTTTCATCGCTTCTACGATGCACACAACTGTGTTTTCCTTCACCTTAGAACCTGATGTCACATATGGATCTGCTTCTGGTGAAGATGAAGCATAAAATGTGCCAACCATTGGGGATGTGATTTTATGCAGATTTTCAGACGCAGCTGCCTCTTGTGCAGGGGCTTCGGTCTGAGCTGGAGCTTGTGCTTTAGGAGCTTGTTGAGCTGGAGCTGCTTGGACAGGAGCCACTGGTGCCGCTACTTGCTGAACGACTTCTTTATTTTTCTTCAGTTTGATTTTTGCACCTTCGTTTTCGTACGTAAATTCATCAATTGTTGATTCGTCAATTAATTTAATCAGTTCATGAATTTCTTCAATTTTTAACATGGATTTGCACCCCTATGTATGGATTTATCTTTTTCTTTATAGGCTAGTACTAAAAGTACATACTATAACCATCTTACAGGAGGATTTCATTGAATTCAACTACTATTGTGGCGAAGCGCTTTGTGAGAGCACCTTGGAGAGGGCACCAAACCGCATCAAAAAACGCCCTTTACGGCAAAGGGCGCCTGTTCATTTTTTATTCATTGGAGGGCTCAAAAGTGACCGCTACGTTATCAAGACCTCTCATTTCTTTTGTGACCATATCAATAATATCGGCCGCTTGGGACTTTGATTTTTTGTCAGAACGAACTGTGATGCTCACTTTATCTCCCTCTGCACTCACTAGCGCATCTTTATAACCTTTTGTTTTAATTAAGGTTTCGAGCTGACGCTCCGTTCCTTCTGCCTCACTAAGCGCTGTCATTTGGTCATACGCTTCGCTTTTTTCTTGTGCTGTTGCATCATCACTGGATACGATTTCGTTGAACTCTTCACGCTGTTTGCTTCGTTTATCTTCAAGCTCTAATCTGTATGTTGTAAAAAGCTCATCGTCTGTTTGCTCTGACACAGCCTTTCCTTCTTCACCGCTTGTTTCGATATCCTCTTGTTTACCATTTGTTTCTTTGTCAGTGGACTTCTCATCAGCGCCTTTTTCCGTTCCTTTGTCCATCCCTTTTTCTGGTTCAGTCTTTTTCTCTTCCGTTCCTTTTGATTTCATCTCTTCTACTGTCACTGCATTTTCACCTTGTGGAGACATGATATAGTACACACTTAAGACGACAACTAAACTTAGCATCGTTAATAGCCAAACCGTTTGTTTTTTTAACATCATTCCGAATCCTCCTTGATTTTTTTAGGGGCAACAGCCACTCTATGGCTCGGTACATCAAGCACTCGTGTAACCGCTTCAATGATGGTTTTCTTTATTTGAACGTTGTCTACTCCTTGAGCAACAACGAGAACACCTCGAATATCTGGTTTTTTCGTTTGCACCACGACTGGCGTTTCTTCATTGCCATTTTTGATGATGACGATTTCTTCTTCTTTTGTTTGATCGGTGACACTTCGCACGCCGCCTTCTTTATCTGTTTCTTCGGTCGTTGTGCTTTTATTGGATTTGTTTTTTTCAAACACTTTTAAAGAAGTGGCGTCTACATTGACCACAATCGATACATCCTCAACGCCAATAATGGTCTCTAAAATTTCTTTCAGCTGATTTTCGTATTCTTGCTCCACATCTTCAATCGAATTCTTTGATTTACTTGACGATGCCGGCTTGAATACCTCCTGCTCTTGTGAGGTTGTTTTTTTAGAAGTAGGAACAGCAGCTTGTTCTTTGCTTGATGGCGGTGACAAGATCTGACTGACTAACATGAAAGATACGCCGATGATGAATACAAGCAGCAAGTAATGGTGCTTCGTTAATTTTGGTTTCCCTTCACCTTTTTCAGGCGGCTGCAAGAATGATTTCAGCTTTTGTTTCCAGTCCTTGTTATTCATGATCTGCTGCGTCACCTCCCTCAATGTTCAGCGCAATGTGCTCAGGACTCGTATTCCAAACATCAGCAAGCGTCTCTTTCACCCTCTTGATCTCTTTGCTAGAAGATCCAGCGCTTTCCTCCTTTTGCCTGGAGAGATCAATGTCCACCTTTGCCACCGTTTCTACAGCATCACCTGTGAGCGGGGAAAGAACTGCTTTGATGCGAAATTGATCCGCCTCCATATTCTGATCCAGGTGCTCTTCATCTGCCAACACTTCTACGTGTTTCATTTCGTAGCTCTCCTTCTCCAGTGGCTCCTTTGCGCTTTTTTCTAGTTGGACAGCCATTTGCTTTAAAATATATGCACGCTGAGAGGCTTGTATTTCTTTTTTTTCTAAATTCATCTGATTTTTTATTTCTTCTGACTGTGCTTCTTCCTTTCCCTTCATCAATTCTGAGAAAATTTGGTCAGGGTCTGCCCGAAATAAAGCAAAAATCGGATTGAGCATCACCACAATCAACAGGAGGCTGACGACCATTTTGGCATATCTTTGCATGCTTGAATTGGGAAGCAGAAGATCAATGACAATCGCAAATAAGATAAAGAGAATAATACTTGTGATCCATTCCGTGAGAAAACTCAAAAGGTGTCCCCTCCTTACTTCATCATCATGGTCAGGTTGCCAGCAGTGATAATGACGGTAATGCTTAAAAAGAACATGAGCGACACGACAGCAAGTGCAGCAAAGATATAAAGCACACTTTTTGAAATGACATCAAGGCAGCTGATAATCGGTCCGCCTCCTAATGGCTGAAGAATGGCTGCGGCAAGCTTATATATAAGGGCTAGGGAGAGCACTTTGATCGCAGGGAAAGCGGCAATTGAAATGAGAATAGCAACGCCAACAAGTCCGACCGTATTTTTAAGTAATACAGAGGCACTGATGACGGTATCCGTCGCATCTGTAAACATTCTGCCAAGGACGGGGATGAAATTTCCGGTAATAAATTTGGCTGTACGAAGTGCGATACCATCCGTAACCGCAGCAGATGCACCTTGCACAGAAATGACGCCAAGAAAGACAGTTAAAAAAACGGCTAACCCGCCTATCGCCACATTTCTTAACAGCTGGGCAAGCTGGGTAACCTTGTATTGTTCAGTCAGCGTACTGACAATGCTCAATATCGCTGATAAAAAAATAAGCGGAAGAACGACATATTGAATAAAAACGCCGCTCGTATTCATTAAAAATAAAATAACAGGATGAAAGAATCCGGCTGAGACAAGCCCGCCTGATGAAGCAATCAGTGCTAATAACAGAGGAATAAGAGCAAGAATAAAACTGGTCATCGTTTGAATCGCTTCTGTTGCATAAGAAATCGCCACATGAAAGCTGTTGAGTGCAATAATGATCAGCACCATATAAACAAGTGCGTATGCGACTTTACTGACAGTGCTTTGTTCAAATGCATTCTGCAAAAGCTGTAAAAGCGAACAAAAGATGGTGAGTAAAATCAGTGTACCAAGGAGCTTTCCGTTTGCGATGACCTCGTGAAAAAGATAATGAACAAAGGCTTTCAGCCATGTCTGGGGAGACAGCTCTTTATCGCCATCAATCATTTCCTTCACTGTTCCTTTTTGGCTTTCTGGCAGAAAGCCGCCATACTCGTCCAATATGGTTTCCCAAAAGTCACTAATGGAATGAAGCTCAAGTGCATCAGCCTGTCCAGTTGCCACTTCTTCTGCTGCTGGTGCTTCATTTGATAACGGCTCTTTTTCTTCTGCACCTGCGTGCGGAGCGAACAGCCAGAAGAAAAGCATCAGTCCCATAACAGCTGTCACCCGTTTCATTGTCATCACCTCTTTTCAATTAAGTCATGGACGGGATCATACCTAAGATGGTCTCAATGATGACTGTTAAAATGGGGACTGCCATGACCAAGATGAGAATTTTGCCGCCAAGCTCTATTTTTGATGCAATGGCGCCTTGTCCAGCATCTTTTGTCAGCTGGGCGCCGAATTCCGCAATATAGGCAATGCCGATAATTTTTAAAATGGTTTCAACATACTTCATATTGACGCCGGCACTTGCCGCAATTTTTTCTATCATCGAGATAATGGCATAGATTTGATCTATTAAATAAAGAAAGATCACACACCCTGTAAATACAACAAGCATAAAGGCGAAGGTTGGCTTTTGTTCTTTGACGATTAATGCTAAAAAAGTAGCGATTAAACCAAGTCCAACAATTTGTATGATGTCAATTTGTAAGCCCTCCCCTATCCTTGAAATAGAAATACGGCTTTAATCTTTTTAAACAAATCATCTACAATGGTTGCCACCATAAACAAAATGTAGATAAACCCAAGCAGCGTGACCCACTGAGCGTACTCCTTTTTCCCCATTTGATCTAAAATCGTATGGAGGAATGCCACAACGATGCCTACTCCCGCAATTTGAAAAATGACGTTTACATCAACGCCCATGCTCTCGACTCCCTTCCTCTCACATCAATAAAAGAATCAGTAGTAATCCGCTTAAAAATCCGAGGCTTCTGACCATTTTTTCATTTTTGGCTTGGGCGATTTCAGCTTCCTTCTCCTCCGATTCCAAATGACCTAAAGCAAGCTTGATATATTTTTGCTGAGATGTGACATCATGCTGGCCAAGTGTTTCTCCAAAGTGCTTCAGTGCCTCATATTCGCCTTTTTTTAAGACGGTTTTTTTCCAAACATCCTCAAGACTCTCATTCCATGCATGCCGTGCGGAAAAGGTTCCGACTTTCAGCTTTTCTGCAAATTGTTCAAATAACCGATTCACAGGAGGACCTACTTGCGACGCAATTTGCTCTGCTGCACGCGCTAGCGGTGTTTGACCATACATAATTTCAGCTTCAAGAGACTGGAGCGCAAACCGGAGCTGCCGAATTTGTTTCGGCCGGTCGCTATATCGTTTGGCAAACTCGAACCCTCCCCAAGTCGTAGCCGCGACAATCAAGATAGCGCCAATGAGCTTTAACATACGTCCACTCCCCGCCTCCATTTCATCTCTTGTCCGCCTTGGTCATATATCCGCCCGATCGTGCCGGGACCGTCCTTGCGATTTAATTCAACATAACGTTCAAACACTCGAAGCTCCCATAACGGCTTCAATGATGGACGTTTATACACATTTTCAAGTGAATAGCCATGAACGGAAACGATAATGGTGACCCCAGCATGAATCGCTTCTAAAAGTGCCTGCACATCCTCGCTTTTTCCGATTTCATCGACGATCATGACCTCTGGACTCATAGACCGAATCATCATCATCAAGCCCTCAGCCTTTGGACATGCATCGAGCACGTCAACCCGGTGTCCAAACTGGTGCTGCGGCACCCCTCTTATACACCCAGCGATTTCTGAACGCTCATCTATAATGCCTGTTTTTTTAGGAGGAATTGCTTTTGTGCCTGTGCTAGCCAGTCTTGCTATATCCCGCAACAATGTCGTTTTCCCTGTTTGCGGTGGACCGATGATCAGTGTATTGCACCAGTGCTCGTCATATAAATAGGGAAGAAAGGGAAGCGCAATCCCGACTTTTTCTTTTGCGATGCGGATATTAAATGAAGAGATATCTCTTAATCCTTTGACAATGCCGTTTTCAACGATTACCTTTCCTGCAAGTCCCACCCGGTGTCCGCCTGAAATGGTGATGTAGCCTTGCTTTAGCTCTTCTTCAAGTGTGTACATACTATAATTGCTCAGCCTGCCTAATAGCTGAGACGCATCTTCTCCTGTTGTGTGATAAGAAAGAAAGCGCGGTTTTCCTCTTTGCATTAATTCAATAGGACGATCCGTGCGAATGCGGATTTCTTCTATTTGATCCCATTCTGCTTCTTTTAGCAGTCTAAGTTCTTGTCCAATCGAGTGCGGGAGAATATCCAACAAACTCCGCAACGAATTCCCCTCCTTTTTTTCTTCTCTAAAATGTATGATGGGAGACGTTAATTATGCCAAGCCGTTTTACTTATAGATCCCAACAAGAATAAATACGACACCAATGAAAATAAAGACGAGCTTGGCATAGGATAACTGCCCTGCGATTTGATAGATTCCAATCGTCATCGTGATAATAAAAATGAGCGGCCCAATGATCGCCAATATACTATTGATGACAACCGCTTTTCGAACGTCATTTGTGACTAAAATGAGGATGGCGGCCGTCAGTTCAATCGCTGCCGATAAAAACCTCATGCCTGCCATCGCAGCGACTGATGGATGTAGACCTGGGAGAAATTGTTTCATATAGAACCTCCAGCTTTTTTTACACTATATGCTTGTCTAGCTGGAAGTAGTCTTGTTTTTCAGGAAGGAAAAGAGATGAATGAGAGAATTGAGAGAAGGCCTGCCTTTTGGGGAGTCTTACATGTTTTACAATAAAAAAAGACTGTAAACACGAGGTTTACAGTCTTTCTTCATTTATTACGCTCTTGACACGTATGAACCGTCTGATGTATTAATGACTAGTTTATCTCCTTGGTTCACAAAGAAAGGAACGTTGACGATTAAACCAGTTTCTGTTTTTGCAGGTTTTGATCCGCCTGATGTTGTGTCGCCTTTAATACCAGGCTCTGTTTCTACTACTTCTAGTTCTACCGTGTTTGGAAGTTCTACTCCAAGTGTTTCAGCACCGTACATCACAATATGAACCGACATATTTTCTAGCAAATATTTCAGCTCATCTTTAATTTGTGTTTCACTTAGTTCAAGCTGCTCATAAGAACTTGTATCCATGAAGACATGCTGGTCGCCATTTGCATACAAGTATTGCATTGTTTTTGTTTCGATTTGAGCTTTCGCTACTTTTTCGCCTGCACGGAATGTTTTTTCTTGAATAGCACCAGTACGCAGGTTACGCAGTTTCGAACGAACAAACGCTGCGCCTTTCCCTGGCTTTACGTGTTGGAAATCTACTACACGCCAAATACCGCCGTCCACTTCAATTGTCAGGCCTGTACGAAAATCGTTTACTGAAATCATTTTGTCATCCTCCTACATTTCACCATCATAATATGATAAGTTCTTTCGGTGAGTGGGTCAATCGTTTATTGCCGTCAGCTGTCAGGACAATATCATCCTCAATTCTCACGCCGCCGACATCCGGTAAGTAAATTCCCGGCTCAACTGTCACGACCATTCCTTTTTCTAAGACGACCTCTGATCGTGAGGAAAGGCCTGGCGCTTCATGCACTTCCATCCCTAGCCCGTGGCCAGTTGAATGCCCGAAGTATTGACCATAGCCATACTTTTCAATGATGTCACGTGTGATGCGATCAGCTTCTTTTCCTGTTAAGCCAGGCTTGATTCTATCCACACCAGCGTTTTCTGCTTCTAATACGATATGATAAATTTCCTTTAGCTTATCGCTCGGTGTGCCAACAGCGATCGTTCTTGTCATATCAGAGCAATATCCTTTATAGTAAGCACCGAAATCGAGTGTGACTAAATCACCAGATTCAATCACCTTTTCACTCGCTCTTCCGTGCGGCAGGCTTGAACGAACACCTGAGGCGACAATCATATCGAATGAAGATCCTTCAGCGCCTTCTTTTCTCATGAAAAATTCAAGCTCGTTCATGACAGCAATTTCCGTCAAGCCCGGCTTGATGTAAGTGAGAATATGATCAAAGGCGTGATCTGCAATCTTCGCAGCTTCCTCTAATATCTTAATCTCTTCACTAGACTTAATCAAGCGCAACTTTTCAACTGATTCTGAGACCGGAACAAGCTCAATATCACCTGCTTTACCTGCATACTGCTGGTAAGTGGCAAATGTCATATGGTTTTGTTCAAACCCAAGGCGTTTGATCCCAAATTCCTTTGCCGTTTGAGCTGCGGTTTCTACGATGTTTCCTTTATGTTCAATAATGTCGAAGCCTTTTACTTGGTCCTTCGCTTGCTCTGTATAACGGAAATCCGTGATAAAAGCTGCCCGGTCCTTTGAAACAACGGCGAGACCGGCTGAGCCAGTAAAGCTGGTCATGTACTGTAAATTAAAGCTGCTCGTAATGACTAGACCATCGATCTCTAATTCAGATAAAAGTGTTCTTAACTTTTCAAGTTTCATGATACTGCTCCCCCTTCACTCACTAAATAACGAATCGCCAATTTATACCCTTCTAAACCAAGACCAACGATTTGCCCTTGGCATACTGGAGCAAGTACAGAATGATGGCGGAATTCCTCTCTCTTATGAACGTTTGAGATATGTACTTCAACGACGGATAAAGAAATACTTGCAATGGCATCTCTCAGGGCATAGCTGTAGTGTGTAAAAGCCCCCGGGTTAAACACGACTCCATCGTACTGGTCTTCTGCTTCGTGGAGCGCATCAATCAAATCTCCTTCGTGATTTGATTGAAAGAACGTTAACTGGATATTGGCTCTTTCTGCAAACTGGAACAAATCTGTCTCTAAATCTGTCAGCGTCTTACTTCCGTAAACAGCCGGCTCTCTTTTGCCAAGCCTATTTAAATTGGGCCCATTCAGTACAAGAAAATGAGGCATACAACCACTCCTTCACCCTAATTCAATCTATATCGAGATCTGTTTCTTTTTCCTTAGAAACCTTTCGTTTCCAAAAATATTTTATCATATGAATAGGTGATTTACACTTTATTCTGTCTTTTTCCCGAGTGCCCTCGCAAGCTTTTGACTCGTTAATTCATTATATTCAAACGAAATACTGTATCCGACAAACATGCCGTATAAAATATATAGGCAAAATGTTGTGACGATGGTGCTTTGCTGCAAATCCTGGACTTGCTTTACATCTGGGAAAATGGGATTAAATACGTAAAAAACGAGCAGCCATAAAAGCGCGCCATATATCAGCCCCATCCAATAGCCTTTGATCCGTTTCAAAAGCCCATAATAAATAAAGGCTGCTCCGATCGATAAAACCCCTAAAAGCACAATGCTGATAAAAGTACCAAGTCCGCCCTTTTTCCACTCTCCGAGCACAAAAGGCTGAAGGAGCATATTGGGACTCACCTCTGAGAAATGAAACATATGGGTCAGAAACCCGATAAAGCCCCAAAAAACACCGCCAACAAAGCCTGTCGCAGCTGCTCTTGCCAATAGCGATGACGTTTGTACAGCCTGATTGTTTTCTTCTTGGTTTTTCTTTTCATCACGTTTCATTTGTGAACACCTCCAGCAAGTAGTATGTCCAAAATGTCATAAAAAAAAGGATTTCCATCCGTGAGTGTAAAATTTTTATAACAGGGTATACTAGCTAAAAAGAGGTAGATAGAATTCTAGTAGATAATCGACCTGTGCGCTAGTGATTTCCCCTCATTTCCTGTACAATAAAGGTATAAGGAAATGCATGTAAATTACAGGAAACAGGCAGGTTGATGAAATATGTCCAATCAAACAAAACCTCCAGCATATGGAGGGCAGGCAGTTGTCGAAGGTGTCATGTTCGGAGGTAAAAAGAACTATGTGACAGCGATTCGGCGTAAGGATCAGTCCATTGAGTTTTTAAAGCTTCCCCGGACCTCCAATAAACGAACCGCCTTTCTCAAGAAAATCCCCTTTGTCAGGGGTGTTGCTGCACTTGTTGAAGCAAGCGCAAATGGCAGTAAGCACTTGAACTTCTCCAGCGAGCGCTATGACTTAGATCCTTCAGAAGATCATACTCTTGAAAAAGAACAAAAAAGCTCGAAATTATCTATGATTTTCGGCATTGCTGTGATCGGAGTTCTCTCTCTTCTCTTTAGTAAATTTGTCTTTACCCTAGTACCTGTCTTTTTAGCTGAACTTGTGCGGCCCGTCTTTTCAGGGAATTTCGCACAAATCGCAGTGGAAACATTCTTTAAACTGGTCCTGTTATTAGGCTATATTTACTTTATTTCCATGACCCCTTTAATTAAAAGGGTATTTCAATATCATGGCGCAGAACATAAAGTCATAAACTGCTATGAACAGAATCTTGACATCACAGTGGAAAATGTCCAAAAACAATCACGGCTTCATTATCGATGCGGTAGCAGCTTTATTTTATTCACTGTCATTGTCGGAATGTTCGTCTATTTACTCGTACCGACAGATCCTTTATGGGTGAGAGTTCTGAATCGCTTGGCGCTCATTCCGGTTGTTCTCGGCATTTCATTTGAAGTGCTTCAGCTTACGAACAAACTCCGAGAAGTGCCTGTGCTGAAAGCGCTTGGCTATCCTGGCCTTTGGCTGCAATTGCTCACAACAAAAGAACCCTCTGACGATCAAGTCGAGGTAGCCATTGCAAGTTTTAATGAACTTCTTCGTTTAGAGGAAGCATCTGAGAAACAAGCGTCAGATTCTGCTCATCAAGTGATCTAACTTATAAATCCGGTAAATTCCTTCGGAGGTGGACAGTTATGAATCGCCGAGTACATCCTGCTTTTACCATTATTTTCGCTTTAGGTGTTTTGGGATTTGTGTATTTACTCACAACGAATCCAGGCAGACTTTTTACAATGCTGCTATCAGTTGTGATCATTGGAGCGGTTATGTTTTTCCTATTTAGATGGCTGATGAATCGAAGAACTGGAACAGAAGGCAATCTTTATCGTAAAGCAGTCAAACAATCAAAACGTCGCTACCAGCAGCCTAAACCAAAAACGAAAAGCCAGATGAAAAATCGGGTCACTCATTTGCGAAGCGTGCCGACTGACCACAAGTCTAAGCCCGTCCTTCTCAAAAAGAAAAGCCAAACACAGTTAACTGTGATTGAAGGCAAGAAAAACAAAAAGAAGAATCGCGCTTTGTTTTAAAATGTCCAGCTTTTTAAAAATTGCTCGGCCTTCTGTCTGCCTAGATCGACGAGCGCCTTTTTCTTTTCTGTCATCAACTGAAAATCAGTGGCAATGACGTGTTCTACTGGAATAAAAATAACATGACGTTCGTGTTTTGTGGCAATGTGTCTTTCGTCATGAGCACCACGCATCGTTTCAAAAAGAGCGCCAAACAGTTCAAACGCATTGCGGATGGAGTGTTGAGGGCGTTCTTTTTCGTTTGGGGTTAATGTGACACCGACGAATGGTCTTTTTTTCTCTTCGGCAAACAACCAAATTGGAAAATTGCTAAGCACGCCTCCATCCACAATGGTACAAATGCCTTTTGATGACTTTAGTTTGACAGGCTCGAAAAAATACGGCAGACTGCAACTCATCCGGATTGCCCTTGCAACAGAAAAGCGCTCTGGATTTAAGCCGTATGAAGGAAGGTCGTCTGGCAGAACGAGGATTTTCCCATTTGTTAAATCAGAGGCAACAATTTTCAGCGAATCTTTTTTGAGATCCCCAAATACGGTGACCCCCTTTCGTTTCAACACATCTGTCAGCCATTTTTCCAGCCGGTCGCCTTTGTACAGACCGAGACGCCAGTAAATGGAGACCCACCTAAGCATTTTAAACGGAATGAATTGACATCTCCTATCAAGCAAGTGATGTTCATCCATTTCATCTAAAAGCTCCCGAATCTCCTGACTTGTAAAGCCTGCTGCGATGAGTGAAGCAATGATCGCTCCAGCACTTGTACCAGCAAGGCGGACAAATTGATATCCTCTTGCTTCAAGCGCTTCATAGGCACCCGCAAGTGCTGCCCCCTTAATGCCTCCACCTGAGAACACACCATCTATCTTCATCAAGGAGCCCCCTTTGATATCACGCTATTAATAGTGTAAGAGCATATGCTTTCAATTAGAACTTTAATCAAAAAGGACACCCTCTGCATGGGTGTCCTTTTTCTTAAGATTCTTGATTTGTTTGTTCGTTTTTCTTTTGAATCGCTTTCAGCTGAACAGATCGCTCGTCGTTTTCTTCAAAGAATTGAACGAGATCGCCGATGCGGTCAATGCTGTTCCAGCTGAGATGATGTTCAATGCCTTCTACATCATCATAAATTTTCTCTTCGTCTACACCAATGATTCTTAAAAATTGCTCTAGCAGTTCATGTCTGTATACGAGACGTTTTCCAATTTTTTTGCCTTTCGGGGTTAAAATTAGACCACGATACTTCTCATAAATGAGGTATTCATCTTTATCTAGCTTCTGAACCATTTTTGTTACAGAGGAGGGATGGACAGCGAGTGCTTCTGCAATATCAGAGACTCTGGCATATCCTTTTTCTTCTATCAGCATATATATTTGTTCAATGTAATCTTCCATACTAGGTGTAGTCATAAAACCCCTCCATAATGCACCTTTACTTAATAATCATAACAATTCTACACCATCGCCCTTTAAAAAACAAGGAGTGTCCTTTGTCCTAACGCTTGTAATTCCACTCGTCTGAGGCATATTTCGTTTTGGCAAGATGGTGGACAAATGCTAACTCTTCATCTGTCAGCTCATAAGGCACAAGCTCAATATTTAATCCTTTTTCAAATCCTCGTTTAAACGCCACACGCGCATCGTCTATTGTACAAGTTCGGTTTGAGATTTCATTGATGGCGACCGCTTTGTTTTTAAAGCTTCTCTGCATCCGCTCTCTCACACGGTCGTTAGGATAAAGAAATAAATCGAACAGTTTGTCCTCATCAAGGTCAATTAAGATGGAGCCGTGCTGGAGGATCACTCCTTTTTGTCTCGTTTGAGCACTGCCTGCTACCTTTCTGCCTTCTACGACAAGCTCGTACCAGGAAGGGGCATCAAAGCATACAGACGATCTTGGATTTTTTAAGCTTTCTTTTTCTTTATCTGTTCGAGGAATGGCAAAATACGCATCGAGTCCCAGTTCTTTAAAGCCCTCTAAAATGCCTTCTGAAATGACGCGGTACGCCTCTGTCACCGTCGCCGGCATTTCTGGATGTTCCTCTGACACAATCACGCTGTAGGTCAGCTCCTGATCATGAAGAACCCCCCGCCCTCCAGTTGGTCTGCGGACAAACCCAAGGCCATAGCGCTCGACTGCTTCCATGTTAATTTCTTTTTCAACATGCTGAAAATACCCAACAGACAATGTCGCAGGATTCCATCCATAAAAGCGGATGACAGGCGGGATCAGCTTCTCACTATGCCAATAAAGCAAGGCTTCATCCATTGCCATGTTAAAGGCAGGGTCTTGATTTCCTGTATCAATGAAACACCATTTCTCTTTTTGCATATAAAAATCCCTTCTCTTTTACGTAGTCAATGTTAGATGATGGTCATGACCACCGATATTCTCTCTCCATCAGTCTATCAAATAGGGAACGAATTGAAAATAATTCTTACCATTTATGATGACAAGTTTCTTTTGCTTTACTATAATAGTATTTGTCTAAAACGTACCATCAGACAGGCCACTGTGCTGATGCTCAAGAAGGAGTCGAGTTGTATTGTCAATGTTCAACTATATCGTCCTCTCACTTTGTGGACTTTTCGTTCTTTATTCTGTCGGCAGCTACATTTATCAGCAGCGTATTATGAAAACGCTGACGGAAGAAGAATTTATTAAAGGTTACCGCAAAGCTCAACTCATTGATGTGAGAGAGCCAAATGAGTTTGATGGCGGACATATTTTAGGGGCAAGAAACATTCCCCTTTCCCAGCTAAAGCAGCGCAAAAATGAAATTCGTCCTGACAAGCCTATTTATCTTTATTGCCAAAACAATTTGAGAAGCGGAAAAGCAGCGCAAACGTTACGTAAAAACGGCTGTCGTGAGATTTATAATTTAAAAGGCGGCTTTAAAAAATGGGGCGGCCGCATTAAAACGAAGAACTAACAAAAAAGACTCTGGGAGCATGATCCCCCTGAGTCTTTTTTCTTTATCTTTCAAAAACGAGAACTGGATTCCGGGCAGCCTTTGTTTCATCCATTCGTTTGACGACCGTTGTATGCGGCGCTTCCTGCACGACTTCTGGATTCTCTTCCGCTTCTTTTGCAATCTGAATCATCGCTTCGATGAAGGCATCAAGAGTTTCTTTTGATTCTGTTTCAGTTGGTTCAATCATGATACATTCCTCTACATTAAGCGGGAAGTAGATTGTTGGCGGATGATAGCCAAAATCAAGTAATCGTTTGGCAATATCCAGTGTGCGCACACCTAATTTTTTCTGACGTTTACCTGAAAGGACAAATTCATGCTTACAGTGACGGTCAAATGGCAAATCGAAATGAGTACTTAAGCGGCGCATCATATAGTTCGCATTTAACACGGCATTATCAGTGACAGCCTTTAAACCGTCTGGGCCCATAGAGCGAATATATGCATATGCTCTGACGTTAATGCCGAAGTTACCATAGAACGGCTTCACTCTGCCAATTGATTCTGGTCGATCATCATCGAAGTAAAAGCGGCCTTCTTTTTTCACAAGCACCGGCTTTGGCAAGTACGGGATCAAATCCTTTTTTACGCCTACAGGACCTGAACCAGGGCCTCCGCCTCCATGTGGACCTGTAAAGGTTTTATGAAGATTTAAGTGAACGACATCAAATCCCATATCCCCCGGTCTTGCTCTACTTAAAACGGCATTCAAGTTCGCTCCATCATAATAAAGCTTGCCACCAGCTTCGTGAACGACTTCAGCCATTTCTAAAATATTTTCTTCGAATAGGCCAAGTGTATTTGGATTCGTCAGCATTAAAGCCGCAGTTTCTTCATTGACAACACGGCGCAGGTCCTCTAAATCAACAAGCCCATTCTCATCAGATGCGACGGTAATGGTTTCAAACCCAGCCACTGTCGCAGATGCTGGGTTCGTTCCATGAGCAGAATCCGGCACAATGACTTTTGTTCGTTTATGATCTCCTCTTGCTTCATGGTACGCACGGATCATCATGAGCCCTGTCCATTCCCCGTGTGCTCCTGCCGCAGGCTGTAATGTCACAGCGTCCATCCCCGTAATTTCTTCAAGATGATCACCTAGATCATACAGCAATTCTAATGCTCCCTGCACAGTGTCTGCCTCTTGTAGTGGATGGACTTGCGCGAAGCCTGCAAGGCGTGCAACCTTTTCATTAATCTTTGGATTATATTTCATTGTACAAGAGCCAAGAGGATAAAATCCGGAATCGACCCCGTGATTACGTCTTGATAATGCTGTATAATGACGCATAATATCAAGCTCAGATACTTCAGGAAGCTCAGCATCATCATGACGGATATACGTGTCATCAAATAAAGCTGGGATCTCCTGTTCAGGTACATCTAAATCAGGCAGGCTATAACCAATTCTTCCTTCTTTGGATAATTCAAAAATAAGCGGCTGATCTTGTTTATTCATGGCGATCCCCCAATTCCTTCATGAACGTATCAATTTCTTCTTTTGTTCTTAGCTCTGTCACGGCGACAAGCATGTGATGTTGAAGCTCTGAGTAGTCTCTCCCTAAGTCATAGCCGCCGATGATTCCTTTTTCAAGCAATCGTTTATTGGCTTCTTTTACAGGTTCTTGTAATTTGATTACAAATTCATTGAAATGGGCCCCTTCTACATCAGCAAGCAGTCCATATGCTTTTGCCTGCGTCTTCGCATAGTGGGCTTTTTGTACGTTTTGATAGGCGATGTCTTTGATGCCTGTTTTTCCGAGTGCTGTCATGGCAACGGAAGCGGCTAATGCATTTAATGCCTGATTCGAACAAATATTAGACGTCGCTTTATCTCTCCGAATATGCTGCTCACGCGCTTGAAGGGTTAGCACAAACCCACGAACACCATTTTCGTCTTCTGTCTGCCCGACTAATCGACCTGGCACTTTTCGCATCAACTTTTTCGTCACAGCAAAATATCCGCAATGCGGCCCGCCAAACGCTGCTGGAATACCAAACGGCTGTGCATCACCAACGACAATGTCTGCTCCAAGTTTTCCTGGCGGCGTCAGTAACCCTAGTGCAAGTGGATTACTAGAGACAACGAACAGACTTTTCCCTTGATGGGCAATAGGTTCGATGTCTTTTAACGGTTCGACGACACCAAAAAAGTTTGGATATTGCACAAGAACTGCTGCTGTATCTTCGCAGACAGCCTTTTCTAATGCTGCTAGGTCCGTCTGCCCTTTTTTCGCAGGCACTTCAACAACTTCGATGTGCTGTCCTTTGGCATATGTTTTTAGCACGGCTCTTGCTTCAGGGTGAACCGTTTCAGAAACAACCACTTTTTTCTTTTTTGTATGCCCAGCAGCTAGCATTGCCGCTTCAGCTAATGCTGTCCCGCCATCATACATCGAGGAGTTAGCAAGATCCATACCTGTCAGCTCAGCAATCATTGTTTGAAATTCAAAAATGGCTTGTAGTTCACCTTGCGAAATCTCCGGCTGATAAGGTGTGTATGCTGTATAAAATTCAGAACGTGAGATGACATGATCCACAATGACAGGCTGGTAATGATCATATACACCGGCACCAAGAAACGATGCATAGGAGACCGTATCTTTATTCTTTGCAGCTAATCGGGATAATTCCCTTACAAGCTCTGTTTCAGATGCGGCTGCTTTAATGTTGTATGCTCCTTTAAATCTCACTTTTTCTGGGATATCTGAAAAAAGCTCATCAATCGACTGAACGCCGATGACATCCAGCATTTCTTTTTGATCTTGCTCGGTTTGCGGCAAATACCTATGCTTCATCCTCTATTCCCCCTTGTTATTTGGCTCTTTTATAAAATGGTGTTGCGACGATTTTCGCTTTTAGACGTTTTTTGCGAACTTGTACTTCTATCTCTGTTCCAAGCTGCGCCTGAGCAGATTCAATTAAAGCAAGCCCGACATTTTTCTTTAATGTTGGGGACTGTGTGCCCGTTGTGACTACCCCAATCTGCTTTTCTCCTGAAAAGACCGGATAGTCTGTGCGCGGAATCCCTTTATCTATCATTTCAATGCCGACAAGCTTTCGCTTCGGCCCTTCTTCTTTTTGCTTCTTGAGCGCTTCTTTGCCAATAAAATTGGCTTCTTTATCCGTTTTGACAGCAAAGCCAATCCCGCCTTCTAATGGAGAGATATCCTTTGATAGCTCCTGCCCATAAAGCGGAAGTCTTGCTTCAAATCTCAAGGTGTCACGTGCACCGAGCCCGCACGGTATTAATCCTTTTGGTGCGCCTGCTTTTAATAAAGCCGACCAAATGTGGACCGCATCTTCTGACTGGCAGTAGATTTCAAAGCCATCTTCTCCTGTGTAGCCAGTTCTTGAAACAAGCACCTCTTTTTGAGCAACCTCAGCTTTTGATAAAAATGTAAATGGCTTAAGCGATGTCACTTCTTCATCCGCCACATCTTTCATGATGTCAGTGGCAAGAGGTCCTTGAAGGGCTAGCAAAGCGATTTGATCAGAGACATTTTGGATCAATACGTCATTCTCACCTTGATGCTGAAGCAGCCATTCCACATCTTTTTCAATATTTGATGCATTAATGACAAGTAAATAATCGTTCTTTTCTTTTTGGTAGACGAGCAGATCATCCACTGTCCCGCCATCTTCATAGCACATGGCTGTATATAGTGCCTTGCCGTCTGTCAGCTTAGACACATCATTGGTTAATAACCTTTGTAAAAAAGGAAGGGCATCTTGACCTTTGATTTCCACCTCACCCATGTGAGACACATCAAAAAGCCCTGCCTTTGTTCGAACAGCTTCGTGCTCTTCTTTAATGGAAGAAAATTGGACAGGTAATTCCCAGCCCCCGAAGTCAATGGTTTTTGCGCCAAACGTTTCATACGCATGAAAAAGCGGTGTTCGTTTCAACATCAATCGTTTCCCCCTTTTTTCTTTCAGTGCAGATCACAAGCTGAATTTTCAGAAAAAAATCACAGCAAAAAAGGACAGAGCGCTCCCTTTTATCAAAAAGAAGTCTCTGTCCTTGCACCTGAAAGTTTACAGCACAACATCATTGTGCGTTTTCCCCTTTGGTGGTTTGCTAAAAAAACGATGAGCAAACACTCTCCAGAGTTGCGTCCGGTAAGAGTACTTTTGCCTGAGAGATTCACTGAAACGATTCAGCTTGCTCCTTCGGCGCCTGCCAGTGCTAAATAACCGCCAAGTCTCTCCCCATACCATCATCCGCTCATATTCTTCACATTTATTGGACATACTATCAAAATGGGTGACTTATTTGCTAGATCACTTACCAACATCCTACCATTAGAAACGGATGAAGAGCAACAGAAAAATCATTAACATTTTTTAAACAACCATTCATTATCGTTCGCTTTTATTCAAATATCTAGTCTTTTCAAGACCTCTTAAAAAATGAAGCGTTTAAATACAGAACAATTTTATCCTCAACCTACTAGAAAGGCAGGCGACCACATTGAATATTCAAACGATTTTTGATCAGGATTGGGCAAGTGAATTTCAGCAGCGGCTTGCAGGAGACGGACCCTGGGCGAACTGGGAAATGTACCGTTTAGCGATGCAGGTCCAAAAAGTCACAGCCATTGATTCATTTGAAGGACTGCAAGCTCCTGCCCATCTGCCTGCATTCACGCCTTTAAAACATCAGCTTGAAGTAGCCAGAAGAGTCGTAGAAGAGATGAACGGAAAAGCCATTTTAGCAGATGAAGTGGGACTTGGAAAAACCGTAGAAGCAGGACTTATTATCAAAGAATACATGATTCGTGGACTTGCCAAAAAAATTCTCATACTCGTCCCCGCCTCTCTCGTATCTCAATGGGTACAGGAGCTGCGGATGAAATTTTATATTGATGCTGTCGAACAAAAAAAGAGCTACGTGTGGGAGCAGTGTGACGTCGTGGTTTCCTCCATTGATACAGCCAAGAGGCAGCCGCATCGAGACACTATTTTATCCATTGCCTACGATATGGTCATTATTGATGAAGCACACAAACTGAAAAACAATAAAACGAAAAACTATGAATTTGTGAGAAATCTAAATAAGAAATTCTGCTTGCTGCTGACAGCGACGCCTATCCAAAACCGTATTGGAGAAATATTTAATCTTGTCTCCCTTCTGAAGCCAGGTCACCTAGGGAATGAACATCAGTTTAAAGATGTCTTTGCCAAAAAGGATTTACAGCTAGAAGACCATGATCGTTTAAAACAGCTTGTGAATAAAGTGATGATTCGTAACCGAAGGCAAGACACGGGCATTGAGTGGACAAAACGGCATGTCAAAACGATTTCCATTGATTTCTCTCCGACGGAACAAGCATTATATGATGAAATCTGCAAGCTGAAAGAGAACCCGTCCTATACTAAACATATGTTTTCCATCATGACCTTGGAACGAGAATGCTGTTCAAGTCGCGAGGCGGTCTATATGACAATTAAAAAAATGCAGGAAGATGAAAAACATATCCTTGGATCCTCTGCTATAGCGCAAATTATGGAGAAAATCAATCAAGTGCAGCAAAACACAAAGGCGCTTGAAGTCGTTAGGCTTATTCAACAGTTAAATGAAAAGGTCATTATTTTCACCGAATACCGCGCGACACAAATTTATTTACAATGGTTTCTTCAGCAAAATGGCATCAGCTCCGTTCCTTTTCGGGGCGGCTTTAAGCGGGGCAAAAAGGATTGGATGAAAGATTTATTTAGAGAACGGGCGCAAGTGTTAATTGCTACAGAAGCCGGCGGCGAAGGAATCAACCTTCAGTTTTGTAACCAAATCATCAACTACGATCTTCCGTGGAACCCGATGCGTTTAGAACAGCGGATTGGACGTATCCACCGCCTTGGACAAGAGCGAGATGTCCACATTTACAATATGGCAACTAACGGTACCGTTGAGGAACACATCTTAAAGCTTTTATATGAAAAAATTCAGCTGTTTGAAAACGTCATTGGCGATCTAGATGATATTTTAACGCGAATCGATATCAAAGATGCCGAATCAGAACTGCATCAGATTCTCTTTCAGCACGAATCAGACGGTGACATGAAAAAGAAATTAACTCAGTTTGCTTCCTATTTAACAGAAGCAAAAACACCGCTTTTAGAAAAAAGACAGCAAGGCTCATAAAGGAGAGTTGATCAATGAAGCAGCGTGACATACATACCTTTCTTCTCCGTTTCTTTCAGGCAAATCAATGCGACATACTAGAAGAAAGTGCTGGACATATGACCGTACAACTAACCATCGATATGGATAAATTGATTATGAACCGCCCTTTTTATTGGCACTGGCTTGAAAAAACTGGTGGTGTTCCGGAGCCGCGGCAATTGACCCTCATCACCGATCAAAAAAAAGTGGATGATACCATTGAGGGTGAATTTATCCACTTCGGCTCCCCTCGTTTATTCCAAATTTTTGAAGCCACCAAACAGCAGGGCCGATTTATCCGTCTCTATGAACGAGTCACCCCGCTCATGGCCAACCAGATCGCACTCGAGCCCTGGCTTGGTCTCAATGTGAAAATTTCTTATCTCGCAGATCGAAAGAAGGATAAGCTTTTATCACTAGGACTTCACCTAATACGCGGAGAAGTCGTGGAACAATTTCAAGAAAAGCTGGAAACCCGTGAGCTGTCATCTCAAATTCCCGATTACTGCTTTACGATGAGTACAATGATCAAGCCAGAAAGCGGCGTCAAACGGCTCTACAGTTTAATGGAGCATTACGCCCATGAGGAACCAGATGATTGGGCGGTAAGAGCTGTTCAAAAATGGAAAGAAGACACTGAACTTTTAAACCAATTTTATGAAGGGACTTCAGACACGTCTGTAGAATATGAAATAGAAAGACAAGCACTCAAAACTTTATACGAACCAAAAATCAGTCTAACGATTGAAAATGGCGGACTTTTTTACTTACAGCAAAAAAGAGGAGGTTGACCTATAGGTCCCCTCCCTTTCATGTGACGTACAATTTTCGATCAGCCAAAAGCAACGTTTGTCTGTTTGTATTGGGCGGAAAAATGACGCAAGCAAACTATGAGGTCTTACCACCTGTGTCTTTCCATTTCATGCGTTAAGTGCCTGAAATACATGATTCAGTATTTTAGGAGGGTATTTGTATGGAAAAGAAAACGAACATATTAGACAGTGAATGGGTTCAATTATTACTTGAAGCTCGTAAAGCAGGGCTAACAGTAGAAGAAGTCCGTCAATTCCTCAAATCAAGTGAAAAGTCCTCTGAGTCTCACCCTCTGGTAAGAAGTCATTCTATCAAACCTTTCTGAATGTGCTATAATATCGAAAGGAAGGTGATGACATTGATTGGCCAGCGTATTAAACAATACCGCAATGAAAAAGGCTACTCACTATCAGAACTGGCCGAAAAGGCTGGGGTAGCGAAGTCTTATTTAAGCTCAATAGAAAGAAACTTGCAAACAAACCCCTCCATTCAATTTCTTGAAAAAGTCTCCGCTGTTCTGGACGTCTCGGTTCATACACTGTTACACGAAAAAGATGAAACCGAATACGATGGTCAATTAGATAGTGAATGGGAAAAACTAGTTCGAGATGCAATGACATCAGGGGTTTCGAAAAAGCAATTTCGTGAATTTTTAGATTATCAAATCTGGAGAAAAAAGCAAGAAGAGGAGTAAAGCGCACATTTTAGCGCATACTCCTCCAATTGCTATGCAGAACTTGATATCAGTCTAAAGACTGACTTTATTTTTTATCTTCGCTGTGTGCTTTTTCGTTTTCTTTCACGTAGCCTTTTTCATCCGTATGCTTTTTGGGATTGATCGTTAAACCATTCCACTGAGTCGCTTCGAAGGAAAGATCAATTTGAATCGCATCGCCTTGGTATTTATTTTGGATATAGTGACCAGCTTTATCCTTCGTCTGGTCATTGACAAATTCAATGATCATTTCCATTTTATCGTAATCAAACGGGTTCTTTGGTATGCCGTCATACTCTGGAGCCACTGTTCCATCAACAGTTGCTACATTAATCTTCCCACTTTCATGTAAAAACTTCTCATCGACGGCATGACGAAGCTTTTCAAATGCAGTCTGATCCTGTTTTGCCGTTAGTTCATGCAAGTCAAGCAGGTTTGCAGCATCTAAGATAATATTTTTCGGATAACCATTTCCACCTTCGGCTCCAACCGTCAGAACACTCACCTGAAACTGACTGAGAAATTCTTCAGCTGTATTCTTACCGCCATTTTTCGAGGAAGCTCCATCTTGAAACTGGCTGTAATCAAGACTCATCAGCACTTGATTGATCGCAAGTGATCCTTTATTTTCAAAATTAAATTCTTTCTTGATGCGATCACCAGGTTTTAAGTTTGAAAGGTTGATGGCGCCGGAGTTCTCTTTTGCAGATAAATCCAGCTCTCCTGTCGAGTAGACCGCATTTGCCGTTTCTACATCGTTAAACGCCGCCCATGTCCCCCCACCAATTAATGCCAGGCCTAAAGCCCCTGATAATACACCTAAACGAATTGATCTTTTCTTTGCCATGAATGAACCCCCTAATAAATTGTTTTATTGAAACCTAATTAGGTTACAAACGAAAATTTAAGCTTGTTCCTCTGACATCTGTAAATCGGCCGTGTGTCTTCGGTGTTTTGCAGCGCCTACAAAATGAAGAGTCGAATAAACGAGCAGCATCACACCTGGTATAATGAGCAGCAACGCGGTTCCAGCCGAAGTCCCTGCATACGAAAGAAGCTTTCCTGCATATGGAATGGTCACACCCGTATACTGCGCAGCCACCTGATCCGCTTTTACTAGCGTGCCGTCCTGATACATATTGTGGTCACCTTTCGTCTCAAAGGCTTTATTTGCTCCCTTTCCTTTCACCCCAACAATTCGGTGGGTCACATAAGACTGGTCCTGCTTCGTTTGAAATGTGATAATATCCCCTTTTTTAAGTGCCTCCGGTGAAGTCACTTCTTTTACGACAATGAGTGAGCCAGTCGAAAATTCTGGTTCCATTGAGCCAGATAATACTTGCTTGAATTGATAACCGAAAATTTGAGGATCTCCCCCTGTAGTTCTTGATGACAATACGACAATAATACATGCAATCATCACCGTGAACACCACCACATAAAGAATACTTCCAGACATCTTCATCCATTTTTTCATGACCTCTTCTCCCCTTCGCCTATCATTGTTTCATTTAGAAGACAGCTCCATTTAGGATGCCTTTTCTTGACACTTTGCGAGCTGCATATGTTTAGACCATATAAATGCTTCTCCAGATCCTTCAAAACCTTTAGGGTAATAGATTTTAAACACATAGATTCCATTCGTTTTTGCTTTATCTGTCGTGACAGTCGTTGTTTGTTGAGAAAGAAGGGACTGTATAGAGCCTTTTTCAAGAATATGACCATCTTGTAACGGCTTTTGCTCACTTTTCACTTTATGTAATTCCCATTTCCATTCAGAGTGTGCAATAGGTTGTCCACTATTTTTTAATGTCATGCTCAAGCTTTGAGGCGCGCAGACTGTTCCTTTGATCATCGTTTGATCAATGAGTTCCAAATGACTTCTATCCCATTTGGAAGGCTGACAATGCTGGTCCGTCTGTTCAAAATTTTCGCATGTTTTCATGACAAAATTTGAGTGCTCAATATCGTTAAAAGAAGCGTTCGTTGTTGAGATCAAGAGTGACATGAAAATCAAACAAATGGCACAAAAAAGTACAAAGAACGACTGTTTCATTCATTCTCCAACTCCTTGAACGATTGTTCTTTAATAAGAACGATTACATACAGTATAAGGAAATACCTATAAAACCCAAAACGTCAAATTAGTCCATTTTGTTCTTAAACAAGAATGATTACGAGAAAATTCTTCCATTTTCTCATTCTTTCGCCGTATTCAATATTTTTTTGTGTGACATTTGTACTTCTTAAAAATTTACATAAAAGTGCAGCATTTGGTCAGAATAATAGCAGGTGAGGTGATGTGAAGTGAAATATGGAAAGATGATAATCATGCTCAGTTTACTGTTGGGTCCTATGATACAAGACGCCAATCCTGCGGATGCGAGAGGTTTCACTGCCGCCGCAGATCAATGGGAAACGCGGGCAGTCAAAGAAGCAAAGAAACGATATCCGCTAACGCAAGTCTTATTCAAACAAAAAGTATGGGACCGTCATCGTGAGAAGGAATCTGTGAAACAGTATCATATTACGTTAAGAGACCACACCAAAGAATTTGGGGTATTTGTCACTATTTCTTATAACCCTTACTCAAACAAGGTCAATAAAGTGATTGTTGTGGAAGAATACAGCTAATGGGGCATAAAAAAACCGCCTACTGGCGGCTTTTTACTTTTGTCGATGTCGCTTACGTTTTTTTAGCATCATTGAAAACCCAAACGGCAGAACCCCAAATAAACGCTGTGAAAATGGCGGTTTCGTTTCCATTCTCTCTTGTTTATGTTCTTTCCGTTCGTCACGTGGTGTATTCATATATTTAATGATTTCCTGTGTCATATATTTTACATAGTCATTGGTTTTCAAGCACATTCACCTCTTCTTTCTTCAAGTGTTACCAGGAAGAGGATCATTTTATACACTGGCTATTCACGGTTTGCCCATTTCATGATTTCACTGGTCTTCCAATTCAGCACGAGTTCCCGTTCATCTGATAAACCATCTTTTGTTTTCACCCTGACTAACATGTGGATACGCTTTTTCTTTTGATCGCATGTTATCTTCTTTAATGTCACGCGGCCTTCTTCAGTGTGAATATGAGTTTGCTGCTGTTCACACAAACGATGGAATGTACGGGCAGCTTCACTCGCACCCACCCTGAAAAGCTGTTGTTTTTTATAAAACGAAATCGTCAGCTCTGCACTTCTCAGCTCTTTTTGAAACCCTATCGTCATCGCCCCTAGGATCAAGAGAAAAAATAGAATTGCAGCCAGTACATGCGGATAGATAAATCCTCCTTCCCTTTTCACGATGTAGGAACCACCCCTTTATATATGAAAAAAACAGCTTCATACACCTTACCAGACTCATCTATGACTTTAAGGATAGCTCTATGCTGATTTGTTCTCACGCGAAATTCTTTCACCTTTTGCAATAAAGGGAGATGGCCTGCTTGATCCATTCGCTTCCGAAGCATCTCTTGATATGGCTCAATCGTTACGACTCGCCCTTGATCAGATACATACTCTAACGCTTTACCTCCTTGCACCGATCGAACAGCCGTTGCTCGGCTTAATTCCTCATCTAATTGCAGAACAGTCTGTTTCCACTCCATTTGCGAAAATCGGTTAATCTCTTCAAAAGGACGGGCTTTCTCAGCTGTAGAAAAGATCAGTACACAGCCAAAAGAAAGGAACAAAAATAGCTGCAATTGCCATAAAGCCTGGACAAAGGTAAAACCTTGTTCACCGTTCAGCAACCTGGTGAAAGCATATGGTCTGCTTTTTTTGTATGTTGTATGATACACATCCCTTCTCTTTACTCCAATTGAATACATATGTGATGTCGCCTCGCTTCTTTTTGACAGAAGATTTTGTACCCTCTATAAACGATTCATTCATCTGTTCATGCAAAATTTGGTAAGCCTCAAGTTTGGCTCTTACTTCATTTTTCCCTATTATGATTTTTTCATAGGCCGGCATAAGCACAAGGGCTGCAAATAGGAAGATATGACAAGCAAACAGCGCTTCTATCGTACTAAACCCTCTATTGCTTTTGAACATGGATTCGCCCGCTTCCTAAATAGATCGTGAGCTTATACGTTTGACTGCCAAATTGAATGATGAGAGACCCGCCGCTGCTTGGATGTCCGTTTACATTAAAATAGATACCTTGTGGAAATGTAGAAGCCTGAATGCTTCCCTTTTGTTGCTGAAAAGAAGCAATGACTTCGCCATCCTTTTGATCGATTACTTGATACGATACATGTGGCGGATGGAATTCAACATATACACGTGTTTTTTTGACAAATGCAGTATTAGCAGCCAATTGAAAATCTTGTTTCATGATGTTCACTTGTTTTTTGGCTTCAGCGTCTTCTATTAAATTTGGGATTTTTACTCCTATGATCGACAATAGAATCGATAGAACCAGTAAGATCATTAGCTGTTCTATGAGGGTAAAACCCTTTTCATGAAAAATTAATTTATTCATGCTTCACATGGCCGTTTTGAATGACAATCGCTTTTCCATTAGGACACGTTAATCCCTTTTTAACATAGCCTTCTTTTTCTAATTCAGCTAAAGATGGTGTCTTGCCATCGTGCTCTAATTCATATGCCATCACCTGAGTGCTCACCATTGATTTAAGCCCTTCACAGCCCTTCGCTTGAATCGTTTGGTGGTGACGAGTAATATTCGGAATGGTAATCAGTAAAAGAATCGAAATCACAAGCATGACAATTAACATTTCTAACAGAGTAAATCCTTTATCATTCATGTCTTTGCCCTCCTCCTTACACTTGCTCCATCAGTTGATACATTGGTAAAAGAATAGATAAATACACAATGAGTATAAGAATTGCCGTCAGTCCATAGATAACCGGCTGCAGCCACGACATCCATTTTTCAATTTTCAACTCTGCATTCTCTAATAGAAATTGACTGTACGTGTACATTTCTCTTGCAAGCATCCCGCTCGCTTCACCATGCTCGATGACGGCTGCAAAACGTTTTTCAAAAAAAGGAGACAGGCTCACTTGATGTGCCATTCTCTCTCCTTTTCTTAACTCTTTAATCATCTGTTCTGATATTTCTTGAAGAAAGGGTAAGTAGCTTTGCTGCTTAAAAGCTAGCAAGCTCTCGTACATCGATAATCCAGCCTGAAGCAGTCCGCTTAACTGTAGAGAGAAAAGATACGTATGCATCAGCCGCATTCCTTTATATAAAAAAGGAAACCTGCTTATTACCCTTAGCTTCTCAAGGGTAGATTTTTTCCTAAAAAAGAAAGCATAGTATCCAGTCAGACAGATACACACACAGCCGATGAGGAGGAGAGATACATGCAGCAATTGAAAGAGTCCAAACATACCTTGAATCAGCCATGACATTCGGGTATCCATCGAGGAGTACAAGAGAGAAAATTGAGGAATGATCATTTGCTGAACGAGTATGAGCACGATCAAAACTGTAAAGATGAGGAAAATCGGGTAACGTAACATGCGTTTAAACGTATCTACCTGTTTAATTTTTTTCTCTAAAAACCGTGCGCTTTGTTCAAGTGCTTTTGCTAGACTTCCATGCTTTTCGGAGAAACTTAAAATGGCGATGACTTCCCGCTGAAAATGGAGTCTTTCTAGCACCACATAAAAAGGCTCCCCTTCGAGCAGCCACTGAATGCCCGGTGCTAATTGTTGCTGCTGCTTGTTCGGCAACTGGATATTCAACATCGTTAATGCCTCAATCAATGTATATCCAGCCTGAATCAATTGAGCAAGTTTTGATAGACATTCCGCTTGATCCTTTTTAGACCATGCTTTAGAGGCTTGCTTCTTCATAAACCCAGCGATGATAGGTGTTTTTCGATAAATAGCCTAGTGCCACTCCTTTACGAATTAATCTATGCAGTGTTTCATATGACGAGTGAGCATATTCTCCTTTAGCCTCCTTGATACACTCACCAAGCTCCTTTCCGAACAGCAGTTCAAATACATTTGTTCGTCTGACCGGTCGATTTAATTTACAGTAAAGCTGGCATGTTTCTCCGCAAAAAGGACAGGTGAGCTCGATTAATCGCTGCGCAGCAATCGCCACCATCGTTTGTTCGAGTTCATTCATCGTGACACCAAATTCAAGCATACGATAAAGGGCTCCTTTTGCATTTTTCGCATGGAGTGTACTCATCACTAAATGGCCTGTCAGTGCTGCTCTAATTGCCGTTCGAGCCGTTTCAGCATCTCTTATTTCTCCTAGCACAATCATATCTGGATCATGTCTTAAAATAGCGCGTAATCCTGCCGCATATGTGATACCGGCTTTTTCATTTACTTGAACCTGCAGCACTTCTTCATTTCTCGTTTCCACAGGATCTTCAAGTGTAATAATATTTCTGTTGAAATTCTTTTTTGCAAACTGGATCAATGAATAAAGGGTTGTTGTTTTCCCTGAATTGGTTGGACCGGTAAATAAAATGAGCCCATGCGAATGATTCAAAAATGATAATAACCTGGTGGATGCTTTCGGAAATAGTGACAGATGTTTTATTTTTGGAACATGATCCTGCGGCAATATTCTAATCACTAAGCTCTCATCATTTACAGTTGGTAGGGTAGACATCCGAATAAACACCTGACCCCTTCTTAGCATCACAGCTAATGACCCATTTTGCGGTCTCCGTTTTTCTCCGATATCCATGGATGATAAAAATTTAAAATGAGCAATGAGCCGCTCGCCGCTTTTTTTATCAATGGTTCGCTGCTGAATTAAATCTGAGTCTACGCGGAAAGATACCGACGCTTTCTTTTCCTTTGGAACAATGTGCACATCAGATGCTCTCATGCGGCATGCTTCTTCTAGCAGCTCTTGTCCCAAATATTCAATCCCATACAAATGGTCCACTCCCTTCTCTGACCATATTGTAAGTCAGAGGAACCTGTCTGACAAAAGAGCAATTTATCATTTTAATGCCTAATCAATCGAAAAAATCATCAGCTTGCGATGGAAAACGTGGTTTTTTAAAAAAGTGCATATAAAAAAACCTGACTTTTACAAGTGCAGGTTTTTTGGTCATGTGGCTTCTTGCGGCTGTTCTTCAAAAATACGAAATCCTCTTTTTTCCAAGGCTTTTGCAAGGCTGTGTTCTGTATTTACTTTTGAGAAATCAATGCCGAGCTTCACAACGGTTTGAGCAATTTCTGGGCGGATGCCTGAAATAATCGTCTCAATGCCTAGAAGCTTCGCACTATCCACCACTTTAAACAGCTGATAAGCAACCATCGTATCAACGATCGGTACGCCTGATATATCAATAAACAAATGCGTTAGACGCAGTCTTGAAGCCTGTTCTAGCACGGATTCCAAAATAATTTTGGCTCGGTACGTATCAATCTCCCCGATGAGCGGCAAAATTCCGATTTCCTTTGAAACTGGAATAACAGGAGCACTCAGTTCCTGAATCATCTCTCTTTGCGCATTGAGCTGACTCAGTGTCACGCGGTCGTATTCCTCTGATAAACGCTCGATCATATCATCAAACGTTGAATGAAAATGCTGATTCCACCCGCATACATCTTGGAGCGTCACTTCAAGCTCAGTTTCTAGTATGAATTTCTCGATTCTCGAACAGAAAATCTGACGAAATATCTTAAATTGTCCAATGATTTCATATAAAGGCACTTCGTGAACGGCTCGATCACGTGCGATATCAACAGACCACTTTTTCAAATGATTTTCTACTTTGTCTGACAGCGTCACAAGCGTTGCTGCAATGGTTTGAATAAACGCTGTGTTCTGTTCCTTCAACTTCATTTCCGTTTCCTCTGAAGCATGTTTGGAATATAATGAGCCTTCTTCTGTTCTTGTTTTCAGCCATTCTTCGGTCATGACGGGGGCTTCTTTTAGGATAAATTCATATAATTGCTTAGATTTTTCATTTTTCATTTACTTCTTCCGCTCCTTTTTCACTTAAAACTCGTGACATACAACTTTTATGTATAAATGACCGCAGATGGTGAAGAATATCATTACACGTTTGATATTGGGCTATAGCCAAGTGGTAAGGCAATGGACTTTGACTCCGTGATCGTTGGTTCGAACCCAGCTAGCCCAGTTCAGCACAAAAACGAAGACGGCTGAAGCATGTTTCAGCTGATCTTCGTTTTTATTAGGAAACTGATTGATGTATCGCTTTCTTTTTTGATAATTTCATGAGTTCGCCTGGATTATAGCCTACTACTAATTTATTTCCATCAATGATAATTGGTCTTCGGAGCAGTTTTGGTTTTTCAATGAGAAGCTGAAGAACCTCGTTTACTTTTAAATCATTAATATTTAAATTTAAGCTTTTAAAAGCCTGACTTCGTGTGGCTAAAATTTCATCCATTCCTTCTGTTGTTAAGGAAAGGATCTTTTTTAATTCTTCTAGTGTTGGCGTTTCTCTGAAAAGGTGACGCTCTTTAAAATCAATTTGATTCGCCTTTAACCAATGTTTTGTTTTGCGGCAAGACGTGCAGCTCGGGTATGAATAAAAAGTAATGTCACTCATTAGTCTTCCTCCTTAGGTCGTTAACCTTTTCTCTTATGGAGTAAGTACCCTCATGTATTTCAGCATAAACACGTTTTGATCACTTTTTCAAAAAAAATTTTTCTACTCGTAAAATAAATGTTCACACGTTGTCAAAAATGTAAATGTTTACATAACAAGTGGTGATCAGCTATAATATGAATCAAAGGGGTTTTTTTAAGGGGAGGGAAAGAAATGAATCGCATGTTCCGCGTGCTTGGCTTTTGGACGGGTATTTTTGCTGTCATGTTCTATTTAGGGCATATGAAAGATGCATCGTTGCTGTTCTTCGGTCAAACCGTTCTTTTTGTATTTTTATCCTACTTGAATTTATCCGAAAGAATGTATATTTACATTTTCGGAGCGTACTTGACGATTTTCTTTGCCGGATTTACATATTATTCGATTTTCATCATGGTTCCCGGTACCGGACATTAATTGAAAAAAAGCATCGCTATAAAAAGAGATGCTCAGATTGTTGACAAAGGGCTAAAATGA
>NZ_JBBOSQ010000003.1:0-20282 GCF_038005165.1 Bacillus sp. FSL K6-2431
CAGGAACAACGCTTTATACGATCGGCTCATCAAAACACGTACCTGGCATTCGCGATTATGTTGCGGTAGATGGGGGAATGAGTGACAACATTCGTCCAGCATTATATCAAGCGAAATATGAAGCGGCAAGTGCCAACAAAATGAGCCAATCGCACAATCAAACAGTTTCTATTGCAGGGAAATGCTGTGAAAGCGGAGATATGCTTATTTGGGATATCGATCTGCCAGAGTTATCACAAGGAGATTTATTAGCTGTCTTTTGTACCGGAGCTTACGGCTACAGTATGTCAAATAACTATAACCGCATCCCGCGTCCGGCTGTTGTATTTGTAGAAGACGGGGAAGCGCAGCTTGTGGTTGAACGTGAAACATATGCGGACATTGTCAAACTTGATTTACCTTATCAATCAAAAGTGAAATCATCTACGTAAAAAAGCTGCCTGTACATCAGGCAGCTTTTTATAATGACTTATTTACCTCCAGTAAATACAGAGACGATCGCGTTCCAAATGGAGACAAAGAAATCCCAAATCTTTTGAAGTAGGTTTTTCCCTTCATCTGATTCTATGAATTTCGTAATCTTGTCTTTTGCTTTATCGATTTGAGATCCTACCTGGTTCCAATCGATATTGATGTTCTTCATTTTATCGAATAGAGAAATAAGCTGATCCTTTTGATCTTGCGTTAGATTTAAGTTTAAATCAGAAGCAGCCTGATCCACTTTTTCTTCTACTTCTTTTGTTGTTTTAGGGACACCATTTTTCGCAATGTCATCCTTGATTTTTGCAATAAGGGCAGAAGCATTGTCTTTCCCGATGGAGTCACCCAATTTAGACGTTGTCACAAGCTCTTCGTTTGCTACCTGCTTCACATCTTCTGGAATGGCTTTGTCGCTAGACACTTCATAGGCTTTTAATAAACCTGTCAGTGCGGCTGTCCCAGAAACTTCAAACGGTGCAGTCACAACAACCTTAGCATCCTTGACACCGGCTGTCATTAAAGCATTTAAATACATCTCATCTGTAATGGTCTTGATGTTATGTGTATCCACAGTCAGACCAGTAC
Organism: Bacillus sp. FSL K6-2431; assembly: GCF_038005165.1. NCBI lineage: Bacteria > Bacillati > Bacillota > Bacilli > Caryophanales > Bacillaceae > Bacillus > Bacillus sp. FSL K6-2431. The sequence goes on from NZ_JBBOSQ010000003.1 coordinate 1,066, forward strand.
CTGATTTTTCAATGGTGATAGATGAAGATGATAATGCTCTCGTCCCGATAGAAGAACGGGGGATATACTTTCCTAAATATTCATGCTCTTCTTTATTGGTTACTTCAATTTTTGTCGCATTTTCAGGTGGATTCAACTCGTCAAGCACCTTTTGGCGATCAGCCGGAGTTAAGTCTTGCCCAAGTGTGACGATGACATCGCCGACAGCTGCATCCGCTAAGCTGACTTTTGGCGCACCAATGAGGAAAAGGAGCGCTGCCATCATACTAAGCATTGATTTTTTAAACATGTTGACCTCCTTCAAGTCGAAAGGGTTCCTCTTTCAAGAGAAACTCATCTTTTGAGTACACGTAAAGAAATGTACTCCATCATATAGACGTAACAAATCGATTCGACGTTTCAATTTTCTTTTTAAGATGTTTTCCTTTTCCAATAAATAAAGCCCTGTTGCTCATTCTGTTATCAATTTAATAGGAAAAAAGGATCAAGCTCTTCTATTGTATCAATCCTAAGAAAAGAGGTAAATCACAATCAAAGAGCAGGGGATGTTTAACATGACCGAAAATGTGCTATAATGAGCGTTGTTTAACCTGAAAGGAGAATGTGAAAAATGGCAAAAAAAGGATACATACAACTAACGAATGGTAAGAAACTTGAGTTTGAACTATACCCAGAGGCTGCTCCAGGTACAGTAGCAAACTTTGAAAAATTAGCGAATGAAGGCTTCTACGATGGATTGAAATTCCACCGCGTCATCCCAGGCTTCGTAAGCCAAGGTGGCGATCCAAACGGTAATGGAACAGGCGGTCCTGGTTACACAATTAAATGTGAAACAGAAGGGAATCCACATCAACACGAAAGAGGTTCATTATCAATGGCGCATGCTGGAAAAGACACGGGCGGCAGCCAATTCTTTATCGTCCATGACCCGCAGCCGCACTTAAACGGTGTTCACACTGTTTTTGGCAAAGTAACATCTGGTATCGAGGCTGTTCTAGATATGGAACAAGGCCAAGGAATGGAAAAAGTCGAAGTTTTCGATGCTTAATCCAAAACACCGCTTAAACGCGGTGTTTTTTTATTATCAATCTGATTTTACGGTTATTTGTTCCTTGAGGCGGTAGGTGATGAACCAATATAAAAGGGCAATAGCGCTAACAGAGGCGCCAAATAAACATACTCCGCTCCAGCCATTGTTTGCGTATATGCTAGTGGAAGCAATGGAACCAGTCGCACTGCCGATGGAGTAAAAAATCATATAAGCAGCAGTGAGCCGGCTTCTCGCCTCAGGCAGCACTGTGAAAATCATACTTTGGTTGGTCACATGTACGGCCTGCACAGATAGGTCAAGAATAATAATACCGATGATTAATAAAATGAGTGAATATTCAGTGAAAAAGATAAAAAACCATGAAACGAATAATAGGACAAGGGCTATACAAGTTGTTAATTGTCCTAAGCCTCGATCAGCAAGGCTTCCTGCCCGAGTAGCGCCTAATGCTCCGGCAACTCCAGCAAGACCAAATGCACCGATCGCCGTATGTGAAAGATTGTGTGGCGAGCTGCTGAGAGGCAGCACGAGCGAAGTCCACAACGTACCAAACACGATAAAGATCAGAAAACCCAGTATGCCTCGGATGCGCAGAATTTGTTCTTGTCTGAACAATGTAAACATTGAAGCAAGCAGCTTCATATAGGATATTGACGCTCTCTCGCTATCAGCCCGCGGGAGATACCGGTATAACACGGAGGTTATGATGAGCATCATAACGGCAGACACGAGATAGACTGACCTCCAGCCGGCGAGATCGGTTAGTACACCAGCAAACGTTCGTGCGAGAAGAATACCAATCACAATGCCACTTTGAACCAAGCCCACGATACGGCCTCGTTCTTCAGGAGCAGCCCATGTCGCTGCGAACGCTACGAGTACCTGAGTGACCACAGCAAGCATGCCGACGGAAGCCAGCCCTATAAACAGGACGGTGGCAGTAGGGGCGATGCCGACTAGAATCAGAGATAACACGGATACTAGCATCTGAGCCATGATGAGCCGCCTTTGATTGAACAGGTCACCAAGTGGTACGATCAGTAGCAGTCCTAGTGCATAACAAAGCTGAGTAATCGTAATGACAATGCCAATGGATGAATAGGTGATGCCAAACTCGGATGCGAGGGAGTCTAATAACGGTTGTGCAAAGTATATGTTTGCAACTGCCATCCCGCAGGCTGACGCAAAAAGCAGAGCCATATAGCGAGTCATCGCTTGCTTCGGTTTGTTTTGTAAATGAGCCGTTTCCAAATCAAGATGTTCTATGGAAATGATTTTTTCTTTCACCATGCATGTCGTCGTCTCCTTTTGTACTAAAAAGTATAATATACTGATCGGTATATTATGATTACTGTTAAGGATAACCAACAAAACATTTTAAAGTCAATACTTTCATCTTGAAAGAGGAAGGAAATTTGACAATCATACGTCGATAAAATAAAATTATAATGTACCGACTGGTAATCAAATAGACAATAATATCAAAAAATAGATACCTGACTTTGTGAAGAAATTTTAATGTTGAAATGAGGAATTGCTGATGGTTCGACAACGGGAATTTGACAAGGAAAAAGCGTTGGATGAGGCAATGGTGCTTTTTTGGGAAAAGGGGTATAGGGCCACTACATTAAGCGATTTGACTGAAAAAATGGGAATACAGCGGCCAAGTTTATACTCAGCGTTTGGAGATAAAGAGGAATTATTTGAGGCTGCATTACGCAAATATACAAAGCAGCATGCTGCCCATATTCGAACAAAACTTCAAAACAAACTTTCTGTCAAGGAAGCATTTCATACATTATTTGCAGATTTAGTAGAAGAGGAATATAGAGATGGTCCGAGTAAAGGGTGTTTTTGCATCAATACAATAGTGGAACTTGCGCCACACGAAGAGAAATTTGAAATTCTGACAAGAGAGCATCAGATGTATCTTTCCGTCATTTTCGAAGAAAGAATTGTTCAAGGTATTCGCTCGAGTGAGCTCAAAAGTAGCCTGAATGCGAAAGCTTTAGCACAAACACTGGTCGTTTCTTTCATAGGACTGACCGTCCTCATGAAATCTCGTCCAGAACGTTCATTTGTAGATCATTCTGTAGCGACGATACTTTCCATATTAAAATAATGACAACATGCTATGGTATCCTCCTTCAATAAGAGTGATAGCGTATTTTGAACTAAATATCAAAATACGCTTTTTCTTTTAGGACACAGTGGTGGACAAAATTCGATTTTGTGATATGATAAGAGAACAAACATTCGTATTTGTGGGTGTCGCCACATTGTCAGTACAAATCTAAAAAGCGTGGTCATGCTGAAAGAAAGCAGGAGATAATTTGAAACCATTAACAAAAGAAGAAAAAGATCAAATGATGATTGCCATTCAGCGTTACTTTGCCGAAGAACGAGAAGAAGAAATTGGTGAATTAGCAGCCATCAATATACTAGAATTTATCACAAAAAACCTTGGAAGCTACTATTATAATCAAGGGGTTCGTGACAGCCGGAACATCGCTGTTCAGAGATCGCAATTGTTAGAGGAAGATTTATTTGCACTCGAAAAAAGATGATCATCAATAATGTGCGCCTTGCTAACTGATAAAGAGGAAAGAGACCCCCTTAATAAAGAACGCATATTCGTATCATATGTAATGATGAAAAGGTGGAACCAAAGGTCCATCTCAATCGTTATATAAGTAACCATTAATGGAAATCAGCTTTTTTGGTTTTATTTCATCAAAAGAAGGAATAAAACATACAAATAGGCGAAGTGCAGATGATGGAGGTTCTAAATATGGGGAAAATTAAATTGAAAATGGCCATCTTATTTGTTTTACTGCTTTGTTTAGGCGCAGGTTATTTATACATGAATGGCATGAAAATTGAAGATGTGCCAACAGCCATTGGTGAAAGCTTAACAAATAATGATAAAGATTATACCATCTATGAATATACCATTACGAAAATTGACGGAGATGAATATTACGGTCAAGCAAAAAACGGCACAAAAATCATTTTTAGTGGAAAGAAATTCGAAGATGATGTGGCCGACTTGAAGAAAGGTGATCGTATTAAAGCCTACTTTAGTAATGAAAAGAGAATAGATGGTCTTATAAAAGTAGTAAAAGTCGTTAATTAACAAGTCTCCTTTCCTATAAGGAGGCTTTTTTTGTGAGAAATCTTGATTGTTGCATTTGACAACAAGGATCGCTATAATAGCCCCTAAGGACAGCTAAATATCGATTGTATCCTTCGGGGCAGGGTGAAAATCCCGACCGACGGTAATAAAGCAAATGCTTTACAGCCCGTGACCCGTTAATTTATTAACGGTTGATTCAGTGAAAAGCTGAAGCCGACAGTGAAAGTCTGGATGGGAGAAGGATAAAGAAAGCTATGAACGAAAAATATTTGTCGATCATAGTTTTATTTCTGATGCAAAAAAGCCAAAGCCCCGGAATTTTTTCCGGGGCTTTCTGTATGTTCATGTAGTGAATAGACCGGCATGCAGTGTTTATTAGGTGATCCCTCATCTACCTTGTATGGACCATAAAAAGCGACGAAGGTGCTCAATCGATCACATGTCCCTAACATCGCTTTTTTAAAAAGTGAGAAATACAAATGAAAAGAAAGGGAGGATCACATGTTTACGGGGATAATTGAAGAAGTAGGTGCAGTTCAGTCATTAAGCAAAAAGTCAGCAGATGCCATAGAAATTGTCATTCAGTGCAGCCGTGTGCTAGAAGATGTTCACCTCGGAGACAGTATTGCGATCAATGGTGTATGTCTTACAGTCACAAGCTTTACAAAAGCACAGTTCGCAGCAGATGTGATGCCAGAAACGGTCAAAGCGACATCACTGGATCAGCTGACATCAGGCAGTCCAGTGAATTTAGAGCGGGCCATGTCCTCGAATGGACGATTCGGCGGTCATTTTGTCTCAGGCCATGTTGACGGGACGGCAGTCATTACCCGAATAGAAAAGAAAAGTAATGCCATTTACTATGATTTAGAGATGGACAAGACCCTCACAGATATGCTCGCGCAAAAGGGTTCGATCGCAATAGATGGTGTCAGCTTAACCATTTTCGATTTGCAAGATTCACACGTCACAGTCTCTATTATTCCTCATACGCTTGAAGGAACTATTTTCCCGACTAAATCTATGGGAGAGATCGTGAATATAGAGTGTGACATGATCGGTAAATACATCTATCGCTTTTTAACAAAAGAACAAGGCGGAAAGCAGCCATCCCGATTGACCCCATCATTTTTAAAAGAGCACGGATTCTAGGAGGCGATTGTATGTATCATTTAGTAGAAGAAGCAGTAAACGCTCTGAAAGAAGGAGAAATCATTATCGTAGTGGATGATGAAGACAGAGAAAACGAAGGAGATTTTGTGGCACTTGCTGAGCATGCCACGCCTGAAGTGATTAACTTTATGGCTTTACATGGAAGAGGTCTCATTTGTACACCGGTCCATGCGTCGATTGCCAAACACCTGAACCTGCATCCAATGGTAGAACAAAATACAGATGCACACCATACAGCTTTTACAGTGAGCATCGATCATGTGACAACGACGACTGGTATTAGTGCTTTTGAGCGCTCTACGACCATGCTTGCCATGTTAAATAAAGACGCAACTCCAGAAGAATTTGCCCGCCCAGGTCATGTATTTCCGCTCATTGCAAAAGAAGGCGGCGTACTAGAAAGACCAGGTCATACAGAGGCGGCGGTAGATCTTGCGAAACTGGCAGGTTCAGAGCCAGCGGGTGTCATTTGTGAAATCATGAATGTAGATGGCTCAATGGCGCGTGTTCCAGAACTAAAAGAAATCCAAAAACAGCACGGTTTAAAGATGCTGACAATAGAAGCATTGCAAACCTATTTAAATAATAAAGAAACAGCAGCTATCGAAACAAAATAAAAAATCACAAAAAAGGATGATCAACATATGAATACAATACAAGGGCATGTAGTAGCAGAAGGATTAAAATTTGCAATTGTCGTCGCGAGATTTAATGATTTTATTACAAGTAAACTGCTTGACGGAGCAGAAGATACATTGCTCAGACACGGAGCAAACGGTGACGATATTGATGTCGTGTGGGTACCGGGTGCTTTTGAAATTCCGTACATGGCAAAAAAACTAGCTGAAACAGAGAAATATGATGCTGTCATTACACTTGGAACTGTAATCAGGGGCGCAACAACTCACTACGATTATGTTTGTAATGAAGCCGCTAAAGGAATTGCTCAAAGTGCCATGTCAACAGGGGTACCGATTATCTTTGGTGTACTAACAACAGAATCCATTGAACAAGCTATCGAAAGAGCCGGTACAAAAGCTGGAAATAAAGGCAGCGAATCGGCTGCAGCTGCCATTGAAATGGCGAATCTCAACCGTACCTTTCGTTAATTTAGTGAAAAAGAGTTTAAAAACGGTATAAAAATGTTTATAATGTGTGATGAGCAAATGATTCGTGAGACATTTGCTGGACATAAGGATAATTTGAATATTGAGGGGTATATATGTTAATTCGTTATAAGAGGTCTTTTGAAAAAATTGCCATGGGGCTACTCTCCTTCATGCCGGGTGAGAAAGACGTCAAACAGCTTCAGCAGACGATGAAGTCATATGAAATGGATGAAAATCGGCAGCTGTTCCTTTGGAAAGATGGCGAGGATATCGTAGGTGCTATTGGTGTGTTGAAAACAGACGACCAAGTACAAATCGAGCATATTAGTGTGAATCCATCCCATCGAGATCAAGGAATCGGCAAGGAAATGGTTTTAGCCGTGGAAGAGGTATTCAAAACCAAAACACTCATTCCAAATGAATTAACGCAAGGCTTCTTTCATAGGTGTCACAGCGAAACAAATTAAATATCACACATGTAAAAGCAGAGGCTACAGTCCTCTGCTTTTTTTACGTTCGATTTGCTTTTTTCGTTCAAGCAATACATCTGTCCGGTCACGCAGTCTATGTTTTTCGATCAAAAATGTGTGGGATAAGTTGCTCTCCTGGCCAAAGATCAGTCCGTCTTTTTGAGCCATTTCTTGGCATAGAGACAGGAGCGCTTCATCTTTAATCGGGAGCATCACACTTTCGTAGGGCATGTCTTCAGCCATTTTCTTCTTCAGCGTTCTCAGAAGTTTGAGAAACGCCTCATCATCCAGACCGAGGTTCGATAATACGGGCCGGTTTGCTTCCAGCAAGTGGAGGCTATTTGAAATGAGCCGTTTTGCACCTTTTCCATTTCCCCGTCTTTGATGATACAAAGCAACGGCAAGCTGAATGAAGCCAACCCAATATTCTTTGCGCTGCTCAGGCGGGTCTTCCTTCCAATATTCCTCAAGAATTTCATGACACTCAAAATAATCTCTTGTCGTATGAAATTCATGTAAAAAAGCCACGTACGCTTCAGGATACACAGTGGTCATCTCCTTTTCCACTCTCAGTCTAACATATTGAAAAGAAAAGAAGAAAGAGCGCCCTTCGTGAAAGGACGCTCTGTTTCTTTAATAAACCCAAGCCGCGCCAACGATGATCAGCAAGATGAAAAGCACGACAATAAGCGCGAAACCTCCACCAAAGTTATAGCCATCTCCCATAATGATACGGCCTCCTTTTTCATCAGTTCTGTTTACAATGGTATTCTATGTATAAATGCCCTGAGTGGTATGGGCGAAACCACTGTTTTTCTTATTTTGCCTAGGACATCATGGTCGAAATTATATTGGACGAGAGCTTTATCCTGTCTTATACTAAAGGTTAGCCGGTGAAACGGTACTTAGAAGACAGTAGAAATGGTGAGAAAAAATGCTGGAATATCAGGTGAAAATAGATTCGTTTGAAGGTCCATTGGACTTACTTTTACATTTAATCAACCGGTTGGAAATTGATATTTATGATATTCCCGTTGCTAAAATTACGGAGCAGTATTTATTATATGTCCATACCATGAGGGAGCTTGAACTTGATGTGGCAAGTGAATATTTGGTGATGGCTGCAACCCTCCTGAGTATTAAAAGCAGAATGCTCCTTCCGAAACAAGAGGAAGAGCTATTTGATGAAGACTTGCTTGAAGAGGAAGAGGACCCTCGAGAAGAGCTGATTGGCAAACTGATTGAATACCGAAAGTATAAAGATGCAGCACAAGAACTAAAGGAACGCGAGGAAGAAAGGCAAAATGCCTTTACAAAACCTCCGAGTGATTTAAGCGAATTTGCAAAAGAATCGGAAGCGAAGGACACAAACCTGCATGTCACGGTGTATGATATGTTAGGTGCGTTCCAAAAGGTATTGAACCGAAAGAAAATAACGAAACCAGCACCATCTAGGATTACAAGACAAGAAATCCCGATTGAAGACAAAATGAATGAGATTATGAACCATTTAAGAAAAACGAAAAAGCGGACCAATTTCATGACTCTATTTCAACATGATCAAAAGGAGCACCTTGTCGTGACGTTTCTTGCTGTTCTTGAATTGATGAAAGGTCATCAAATCATGTTAGAGCAGGAAGGAAACTTTGAAGACATTTATATTATAGGGAGTGAAACGATTCATGACGCTTGATATCGTGAATTGGAAAGCCATCATAGAAGCGCTGCTTTATGCAGCAGGTGACGAAGGCTTAACAAAAAAACAGCTCATGTCTGTTCTTGAAGTAGAAGAGGCAGCGTTACTCGATATGATGTCTGCCGTAAAGGAAGAATATCAAAAACAAGAACGAGGAATTGAGCTCATTGAATATGCAGATTCATATATGCTGCTGACGAAAAAGGAATACAGCATTTATTTGAAAAAATTAGTCGAGACCCCATCCAAAGGTTTGTCTCAGGCAGCGCTTGAAGTACTCGCAATCGTTTCTTATAAACAGCCGATCACACGCAGTGAGGTAGAAGAAATCAGAGGAGTCAAATCAGAGCGGGTGCTTCATAGTTTAGTAGCCAAAGCGCTGCTCTGTGAAGTTGGACGTGCCGATGGCCCTGGGCGAGCAATTCTTTATGGGACAACACCTACCTTTTTAGAGCAGTTTGGCTTAAAGGCATTGGATGAATTACCGCCACTTCCAGAGAATGTGGAAGCAGATGGTGTACAAGAAGAAGCTGATCTATTTTTTGAAAACTTCAATCAAACATTTGAAGAGATAAAATAGTTCAAAAGAATGAAAAATGTATGATAAAATATAAAAAAGATTTTAGGTCTAACATCTATTGATGTCAGATAAAATGGTCATAAAGCCATGAGGGGAAGGTAAACACAAAACAAATGGCACATATGAATGTAAAGGCTCAAGTTGATCAAGCAGGCGTCTTTTTATCAAAGGTTGCAACTGAAATGAATGGTTTTCTGAACGAAGCTACCTTATCAAGTATGAAACGATTAAACCCTGAAGCGGAAGCCTATTATTGTGACATATTGAATACATTACGGAAGCTTGCAGTGTACAGCGAGGATGCAGCGGCAGTTTGCAGGAAAATCAGCCAGCAGCAGACATTCCCGCAGCAAGCCGCGCAGCAGACGCTTCACCGTATTTATCATCAATGTATTGAAGAGTTTTTCACGCCGAAAAAGGATACATGGTATGAAGACAGCCGTTCCGCATATACAGGAAAGAGCAGCATTGTTTTCCACCATGAAGTATCCGCTGAGATCAAACGATTATTTTCTTCATTAGAAAAAGATTTTTTAGCGATGAGAGAAGAGCTAGAATATACGACATCTCATCAGCAAATGAAAATGGTATAAGCAAGAGGAAGGAGCGTCTCTACATATAGAGACGCTTTTTTTTATGGACGAGGCATCATAACTTTTTCAGCCGCGCATACACTTGTACAAAACGGACAAGGACGTGAATGAACATGCCCTATTTAAAAATTGGAACAGCAGTCCTTCTTCTATTTACACTCTTACTGCCTTTTTCCTCACATGCCAAAGCAGATATGTCATTATCAGTGAGTGCAAGAAGCGCCATTTTAATAGATGGACAGTCAGGCAGAGTCCTATTTGGAAAGGACGAGCATGAAAAAAGAAGAATCGCCAGTATTACGAAAATTATGACGGCAGTATTAGCCATTGAATCAGGAAAAATGAAAGACACCGTCAAAGTATCAAAGCGCGCGATACAAGCAGAGGGCTCATCGATTTATTTAAAAGAAGGGCAGAAGGTGAGCCTAGAAGACTTGACATACGGGCTTATGCTGCGTTCTGGAAATGATGCAGCTGTTGCCATTGCAGAGCATGTGGGCGGCAGCTTAGAAGGATTTATTTTTATGATGAATCAAAAAGCATCTGAACTAGGAATGGAGAATACGAATTTTCAAAATCCGCATGGACTCGATGATCATAAACATCATTATTCATCAGCCTATGACATGGCTATCTTAACAAAATACGCCACGGAGCATAAACAATATCAAAAAATTGCAGGCACGACTTTCTATAAAGCAAAAACGATGGAAGGCTATTGGAAAAATAAAAACAAGCTGGTCACCGGATTATACAAATATTCAACTGGTGGGAAAACGGGATATACGAAGCTTGCAAAACGCACACTTGTCTCTACTGCGGCAAAAGGGGATGCGGCACTTATCGCTGTGACCATTAATGCGCCAGATGATTGGAAGGATCATATCTCTATGTTTGAATATGCATTTGATCATTATAAAACGTACGTACTTGCTGAAAAAGGAAGACTCGCTTCATTAAAAGGAACCTTTTACGAAAAAAAAGCATTTATCAAACGTGATGTGGACTATTTTTTAAATGAAGATGAGAAAAAGCTAGTAGAAATTGAAACGGAAATGCTTACTCCTCAAAAGAAGTGGAAAAAAAACGCCGAGGCCATCCCGGATGTTGTAGGGAAAATGACGTTTTTATTAGATGGACAGGTGATCGAGCAAGTACCGATTTTTTATGAAAATAAACGAAATCGAATGCCTCAAAAAAGCTTCCAAGAAATGTTTAAGTCTGTCTTTCAGACATCTATAGGCGGATCTTCATGGTCAATCTAATTTGGGTATTCCTCACTGTCATCGGTCTTGTGTACGCGATGTTCAACGGAACGATGGAGGAAGTAAACGAAGCTGTATTTAAGGGATCAAAGGAAGCAGTGACCATTTCAATTGGTCTGATTAGTGTCCTCGTTTTTTGGCTCGGGCTGATGAAGATTGCAGAAGAGGCAGGCTTGTTACATTTCTTTAGTAAATTGTGCCGTCCCTTTATTTCAAAGCTATTTCCGGATATTCCGCCTAACCATCCTGCGATGGGATATATTTTGTCCAATCTGATGGCGAATTTCTTTGGTCTCGGGAATGCCGCTACACCGCTTGGGATTAAGGCAATGGAGCAGATGAAAGCATTAAACGGCGGGAAAAATGAAGCAAGCCGGTCCATGATTACATTTTTAGCGGTCAACACATCCTCTATCACACTCGTGCCAACAACCGTCATTGCAATTAGAATGACCTATGGTGCAGATCAGCCAACAGACATTGTAGGGCCAACCATTTTGGCGACACTCATTTCAGGCATTGGTGCCATTCTCATTGATCGCTATTTCCACTATCGCAGAAGCAGGCGGGGGTGATCTCGTGTCATTTATTAACTGGCTGTCACTTGCTTTGATCCCACTGATCATCGCAGGAATTTTAATTGCGGGAACCATTAAAAAAGTACCGACCTATGAAACATTTGTCGAGGGCGGGAAAGAAGGTATTCAAATTGCCTTTTCAATCATTCCTTATTTAGTCGGCATGCTCGTGGCCATTACGATATTCCGCGCGTCTGGTGCGCTTGATTTTGTCATGGGACTGTTAAAACCCGTGTTTACAGCGATCGGCTTCCCGGCAGAAGTGGTGCCGCTTGCGTTTATTCGTCCGATATCTGGCACAGCTGCACTCGGGATGACATCAGACCTCATTGCGACATATGGACCAGATTCATTTATCGGACAGCTCGCAGCTGTCATGCAAGGGTCAACTGATACCACTCTCTACATTTTAACGGTCTATTTTGGGGCAGTCGGTATAAAAAAAATGGGAGATGCGCTGAAAGTAGGTCTGTTAGCGGACCTCATTGGCATCATTGCATCTGTCATCATCGTCAGTTTGTTATTTAGCGGCGCCTAATGAGGCGCTTTTTTGTCTTTCAATGGATGGAAAATTGCTTTTTAGCTGAAATTAAACAGACGAATCGCTTATTTTTCCACGAATGCTTGTTTGTTTTAAGTCAAGCAAGTAAGATAGTACATGAGGTGAAAGACAAAATGGAACGTTTACAGAAAGTAATTGCACATGCCGGCGTCGCTTCTAGACGAAAGGCAGAAGAATTAATTAAAGAAGGACGAGTTACCGTTAATGGTCAAACAGTGACAGAGCTCGGAGTAAAAGTGGGCTCTTCAGATAAAATTGAAGTCAACGGATTAAAGCTTGAAAGAGAAGAACCGGTTTACTTTATGCTTTATAAACCGCGCGGCGTCATTTCAGCTGCCGAGGATGATAAAGGACGTAAGGTTGTCACAGATTTCTTTGATGACGTTCCGCAGCGCCTTTATCCAATCGGCCGCTTAGATTATGATACGAGCGGTTTGATTTTAATTACAAATGACGGGGAATTTGCCCATAAGCTCATGCATCCGAAATACGAAATTGATAAAACATATGCAGCGAAGCTAAAAGGCATCCCATCAAAGGAATTGCTTAGAAAGCTAGAAAAAGGGATTATGTTAGATCATAAAAAGACTGCACGTGCTCGTGCCAAGATGCTTTCTATCGATAAACGAAAGCAGACATCTATCGTTCAATTAACCATTCATGAAGGCAGAAACAGACAAGTGCGCCGTATGTTTGAAGCGATCGGTCATGATGTGTTAAAGCTAAAAAGAGAGCAATATGCGTTCCTTCATATTGAAGGCATGAGACCAGGAGACCGCAGAGAATTAACACCGCATGAAGTAAAGCGCCTGAGAGCAATTGCAGATCACGGGAAAAGCGCTTTTTAATTTTCACATAAACTTCAAAAAATGAAGAAGCATCAAAAGAAGGAGAATGCTATAATTTACCTGAATGTCTATGGGGAAGGGGTACTTCAGATGAAAAAAAGACGGTTTTTCATACGGACGGGCATTCTCCTCGTGATGCTTGCTGCACTATGTTATACCATGTATAACTCAGTATTTGCCAAACAGGATCGGGTCAAAGAAGGATCTATTGCGCCAAACTTTGTCCTTCAATCTGTGGATGGGGAACGGATTGAATTAAAGGACTTAAAAGGCAAAGGTGTCTTTCTTAATTTTTGGGGGACCTGGTGTGGTCCATGTAAACAAGAATTCCCTTACATGGCAAATCAATATGAAGTGTTCAAGGATCGCGGTGTGGAAATTGTTGCAGTCAATGTTGCAGAATCCAATATTGCCGTGAAGAATTTTATGGGGTCCTATGGCGTGAATTTTCCTGTTGCCATGGACAAGGATCGTCAAGTGACAGAGGCATATGATATTACGCCGCTGCCAACCACATTTTTAATTAATCCTGAAGGCAAGGTAATCAAAGTCATAAAGGGAACCATGACAGAACGTAATGTCTATGATTATATGAATTTGATTAAACCAAAGGGGTCATAGAATGAAAGAGGTAAAATGCGAGTGTGGACATATTAATCCAATCGGTACTGTTTTATGTGAATCCTGCGGGAATCCTATTGCGGCTAAAGAGAAAAACTCTTCAAAGCTGCTTGATATGAGATATGACGGCAGTGCGAGACGCTCGCAAACATACAACAAAACGATTGTTGATAAAGTATGGAACTTTTTTTCTTCCGTTAAGGTGGGTGTGTGGCTGATTGTCATCACACTGCTTGCTTCCTCATTAGGAACGATTTTTCCGCAGGAGCGGTTTATTCCGCCAGGTGCATCTGCTTCCACCTATTATGAAGAGCAATATGGGTCGTTTGGCAAGCTGTATTACACACTTGGATTCCATGATCTTTATAATTCTTGGTGGTTTTTAGCTTTAGTTGCATCCATCGGAATCTCCCTTGTCATTTGCAGTCTCGACCGGGTTATTCCTCTTTATCGAGCACTTAAAAACCAAGGGGTTATTAAAAAAGAAGGCTTTATGAGAAGACAGCGTCTGTTCAGTGAGACAGACAAAACGTTAGATCAGCATACATATGAAGGCATCAAGAAAGCAATGAAACAAAAGCGTTACCGCGTGCGAGAAGAAAACGGACATATTTTAGCGGAAAAAGGCCGCTTTTCACGCTGGGGCCCTTACGTCAATCACATTGGATTAATCATCTTTCTCATTGGATCAATGCTCCGGTTTGTCCCAGGCATGTATGTGGATGAAACGCTGTGGGTTAGAGAGGGTGAAACTGCCCCAATTCCAGGCACAGATGGTCAATATTTTTTGAAAAATAATGCGTTTTCAATTGACCGCTATGAAACTGGAAATGAAAAAGAAGTGTTTGAGAATGCGATTGAAAGAGCTGGCGACGGTCAAGTAGTGAAAAGTTATAAAACCGATGCCACTTTATACAAACGTGAAGGGGAAGTTGTGTTTGGTGAAAAGCCCAAGCTGAAGCAGGTATCAGAACACGATATCAAAGTGAACGAACCGCTCAAGTTTGATCATTTCTCATTATATCAAGTGGATTTTAAACAAAATGAACTCGATCAAATGGTCTTTCAGCTGATTCGTAAAGATACAGAAAAATCTTTCGGAACAGTGAAGATTAATCTGCTGGAGCCTAAGTCAGAATATGATCTTGGTAGCGGTTACAAAGTCAAAGTGATGAGCTATCTCCCTGATTTTTATTTTGACGATGATGGAACGCCGAGTACGAAAACAAGGAATCCGAATAATCCTGCTTTCGTGTTTGAAATGGTTTCTCCTGAAAAGCCTAAAGGTGAAAAAAGCTTTGTGGCGATTCAAGAGACAGTAGAGGGCTCTGATAATAACCTATATAAAATGAAGTTTGATCGAGTGGAAACGAAAAACGTCACGGGATTGACGGTGAGAAAAGATTTAACTCTTGGGGTGCTCATCGTAGGCGGGATCATCTTCATGATTGGTGTCGTGCAGGGGATGTATTGGCAGCATAGAAGAATTTGGCTGTCTGCAAAGGATGGAAAAGTATTTGTGGCAGGACACACAAACAAAAACTGGTTTGGGTTAAAGTCTGATCTTGGCGTGATCCTAAGTGACAGCGGCATCAAACAGCCAGTTGATCAAAAAGAACTGCCTGATACAACAAGTATCAGCAAAAGCAAGGGGGAAGGATTAGATGGCAGCAGTCAGTGAAAACCTGTTATTTGCAGCTTTTCTATTGTATTTAGCGGCAGTTCCTTTTTTTGGTGGTGCCATTAAAGGAAAAAAGAAAGTTGATGGACCGCGCAGAAATAAGGCGGCACTTATCGGTATTACGCTCACCATCATCGGTTTTTTAAGTCAATTTGGCTACTTTATTTCAAGGTGGATGGCGTCTGGTCATGCACCAGTCAGTAATTTGTTTGAATTCACAACGGCTTTTGGCATGATGCTTGTGCTCGCATTCATCATTTTATATTTTGTGTATCAAGTGTCTGTACTTGGTTTATTTACACTTCCAATCGCTTTATTGATTATTGCCTATGCAAGTATGTTCCCATCTGATATATCACCGCTAATTCCTTCATTACAAAGTAATTGGCTTTATATTCACGTGACAACAGCAGCACTAGGGCAAGCCATTTTAGCGATCAGCTTTGTGGCAGGTGTCATCTTCTTATTAAAACATGTCGATCAAACAAAACCAGGGAAGAAGACATTTGGTTTAGAGCTTGTCATGTTTATGATTGTTGTGACACTTGCATTTATCGCAGTCACGTCCATCTTTAGAATGACAGGATACGAAGCGAAATTTAATTGGGTCGATAAAAATAAAGAGGAAAGTGTGATGGTCTATGAGCTGCCAGCTCTAGTTGGACCTCATAAAGGAGAGCTTGTGACGCAAGATCGTTTGGAACCGTTTGTTGATTTGCCGCCTGTTTTTTCAGGAAGAAAGGTCAATACGGTGTTATGGTCATTCGGCACGGGGCTGATTTTGTATGGACTGATTCGCTTGATCATTCGCAAACGACTGAGTGCTCTGCTTCAACCGCTCGTGAAACAGGTGAACCTAGATTTAGTCGATGAAATTGGATACAGAGCTGTTTCCATTGGTTTCCCTGTATTTGCGTTAGGTGGGCTCATTTTTGCAATGATCTGGGCGCAAATTGCATGGACTCGGTTCTGGGGCTGGGACCCGAAGGAAGTATGGGCATTAATTACGTTTCTCTTTTATGCAGCCTACCTTCATCTTCGCTTATCCAGGGGCTGGCATGGCGAAAAGTCCGCTTGGTTAGCTGTCATCGGATTCGCCATCATTATGTTTAATCTCATCTTTGTCAATCTTGTGATTGCAGGGCTTCATTCTTACGCGTAATCACATGAAAAAGGCCAACTTTTTATGAATCGATTCGGCTTTTTGTTAAAATGAATGTAACAACGGAGAAAGCAGGAGGATTGTCTAATGGAACACACAACTCAAACGAAAATATTAGTCGTAGATGATGAGGCAAGAATTCGCCGCCTTTTAAAAATGTATTTAGAACGTGAAAATTATGAAATCGATGAAGCTGAAAATGGAGATGAGGCCATTCAAAAAGGACTCCAAACAGATTATGACCTCATTTTGCTCGATTTAATGATGCCTGGTACAGATGGGATCGAAGTGTGTAATCAAATTCGAGACAAAAAAGCGACCCCAATCATTATGCTGACGGCAAAAGGAGAAGAAGCCAACCGCGTGCAAGGGTTTGAAGCAGGTACGGATGACTACATCGTCAAACCTTTTAGCCCGCGTGAAGTTGTTTTACGTGTGAAAGCATTGCTCAGAAGATCTTCTCAAACGTCTTATCTCAATACTGGGACAACAACAAAAGACGTCCTTGTGTTTTCTCATCTTTCAATTGATCACGACGCGCATAGAGTGACAGCTGATGGCAAAGAAGTCAGTCTCACGCCGAAGGAATATGAGCTTTTATATTTCCTTGCGAAAACACCGGATAAGGTTTATGACAGAGAGAAGCTGTTAAAAGAAGTATGGCAGTATGAATTCTTTGGAGACTTGAGAACAGTCGATACCCACGTCAAACGACTTCGCGAAAAGCTGAATAAAGTGTCACCAGAAGCTGCGAAAAAAATCGTGACGGTATGGGGTGTCGGGTACAAATTTGAGGTCGGCGCTGAATGAAACTGTGGAAAAGTGTCGTTGGAAAGCTATGGTTAACCATTCTCTTCCTCGTCCTCATCGTTTTATCTATTTTAACCGTGCTTCTTTTAGAGTTCATTGAAAATTACCATGTAGAAGAAGCAAAGTCAGATTTAACGCAAATGGCAAATAAAGTGGCGGTCATTTTAGAAAGCCATGACGATCAATCACTCGCAAGGTCGATTACATCAGAGCTTGCTGACAAATTGACGAGTATTGCGATTATCCAAGAGGACGGGCTAGAGTGGTATTCGTCTGAAAAAGACGGGAAGCTTCCTGCGATTACAAAGAAACAAATTGAAGCAGACGGTGATTTGAATCAAGCACTAAAAGATCGTAAAAAAATCAGTAAACGTGCAGAACCAAATGCAGGCAATCATAAGGATGAACGAATTGTTGTCGGTGTTCCATTTGAGGCAAACGGAAAAAAAGGCATGGTCTTTCTTTCTCAATCATTACTTGCGGTAGAGCAAACAACAAAACATACGACGCGTTATATCTTCCTAGCAGCCGGAATTGCCATTGTTCTGACCACTATTTTCGCGTTCTTCTTATCAACACGTGTCACCTATCCTCTTAGAAAGATGAAAGAGGGAGCGCAGGATCTGGCGAAAGGGAAATTCGATACAAAGATTCCTATATTAACGCAAGACGAAATTGGAGAACTGGCCATCGCCTTTAACCAAATGGGCAAGCAGCTTAAATTTCATATCACAGCTTTAAATCAAGAAAAAGAGCATTTGTCCAATATTTTAAGCAGTATGGCTGATGGTGTCATCACCATCAATATTGATGGAACGATCCTCATGACGAATCCTCCTGCAGAACGATTCTTGCAGGCATGGTATTACGAGCAAAATATGAAGATCAAAGATGGAGATGAACTGCCTCCAGAAGCGCGAGAATTGTTTCATACAGCCGTCAGCACGGAAAAAGAGCAAATGATTGAAGTCACACTGCAAGGACGTACTTGGGTTCTTCTCATGTCTCCGCTTTATAATCAGCAGGACGTTAGGGGAGCAGTTGCGGTCCTTCGTGATATGACAGAGGAACGAAGACTTGATAAGCTGAGAAAAGACTTCATTGCCAATGTCAGTCATGAACTTCGTACTCCAATTGCTATGCTGCAAGGATATAGTGAGGCAATTGTAGATGATATTGCTGGCTCAGAAGAGGAAAAGAAAGAGATTGCGCAAATTATTTACGACGAATCACTTCGAATGGGGCGTCTTGTGAACGATCTTCTAGACCTAGCGAGAATGGAAGCTGGCCATATTACACTGAATCTTGAATCAACAGATACAGAAGAGCTGACCGAGAAGATTTACCGCAAGTTTCTTGGTATAGCAAAAGAAAAGCAAGTTGATCTCACATATGACATTCAAGTGGATGAACCGTACTTTGTACTCGATCCGGATAAAATTGAGCAGGTGTTTACGAATCTTATTGATAACGCCATTCGTCATACACCAGAAGGCGGAGAGGTTCACTTCTCGGTTCAATCGGTGGAAAGCGGTCTGAAAATGGATGTGAAAGATTCAGGAAGCGGAATCCCTGAAGAGGATCTGCCATTTATTTTCGAACGTTTCTATAAAGCGGATAAGGCAAGAACAAGAGGGCGTTCTGGTACTGGACTTGGTCTTGCGATTGTGAAGAATATCGTAGAAGCACATCAAGGCTCCATTCATGCACATAGCAAAGCGGGTACTGGTACACACTTTACCTTTTATATTCCGAGAAAAAAGCAGGAACTCGTCTAATCCTGACGAAGAATCTTGTTACATGAGAAACACTTCTTTTCGAAAGAAAAAGAAGTGTCAGCGTGTAGACAAACCCTCGCATTCGTTGTCAGGTCTGCGCGCTG